>CALVZT010000111.1 GCA_944372595.1 uncultured Clostridia bacterium | reverse complement strand
AAACATAATTTTAAAAAACTCTTGCAGAAGTTTATTATCAATCAGTATTTTCAACCATTGACAACTATTAATAGTTTTGCTAAAATGTAGTTAGAGGTTTTTAATCTTATGAGAAACATTTATCGTCCAACTGCCGAGGACAGACAAAAATCACACATTGAAATACCACAAGGATATACAGATATAAGTAGCGATGCATTAAAAGATTGTTTTAATTTAAAATCTATATCTATTCCTGATAGCGTTACTTCTATTGGTGAAGGGGCATTCGGAGGTTGTTCAAATCTACAAACTATATCTATACCTAATAGTGTTACATATATAGGTAGAGAGGCATTCTTTGATTGTATAAGCCTAAAATTCGTTTCTATGCCTATTGGCATTTCTTCTATTCGTGACCATACATTCTCAGGTTGTTCAAGCCTACAATCTGTATCTATACCTAATAGTGTTACTTATATTGGTGAAGAAGCATTCTCAAATTGTAGAAGCCTACAATCTGTATCTATACCTAATAGTGTTACTTTTATTCGTAAAAAGGCATTTAATGGTTGTGGTAGCCTACAATCTGTATCTATACCTGAGAGTGTTACTTTTATTGATGAAGAAGTATTCTCTTATTGTAAAAGCCTAGAATCTGTATCTATACCTAATAGTGTTACTTATATTCGTAAAAAGACATTTAGGGGTTGTGATAGCCTACAATCTGTATCTATACCTGATAGTGTTACTTTTATTGGTGAAGAGGCATTCTCAAATTGTAGAAGCCTACAATCTGTATCTATACCTAACAGCGTTATTTATATTGGTGAAAAGGCATTCTCAAATTGTGATAGCCTACAATCTGTATCTATACCTAACAGCGTTACTAATATTGGTGAAAAGGCATTCTCGAATTGTAGAAGCCTACAATCTGTATTTATACCTAATAGCGTTACTTCTATTAGTAAAGAGGCATTCAGAGGTTGTGATAGCCTACAATTTGTATCTATACCTGATAGCGTTACTTCTATTAGTGAAGGGGCATTCAGAGGTTGTTCAAACCTACAATCTATATCTATACCTGATAGTGTTACTGGTATTGGTAGAGAGGCATTCTCAATGTGTTCAAGCCTACAATCTGTATCTATACCTGATAGTGTTACTTCTATTGGTGTAGAGACATTCTCGCATTGTAGAAGTCTACAATCTATATCTATACCTGATAGTGTTACTGGTATTGGTAGAAAGGCATTCGAAAGTTGTTCAAACCTACAATCTATATCTATACCTAATAGTGTTACTTATATTGGTGAAAGGGCATTCTCGTATTGTAATAGCCTACAATCTGTATCTATACCTGATAGCGTTACTTCTATTGGTGAAGGGGCATTCGGAGGTTGTTCAACCCTACAATCTATATCCATACCTAATAGTGTTACTTATATTGGTAAGGAAGCATTCTTTGATTGTTCAAGCCTGAAATCTGTATCTCTACCTAATAGTGTTACTTATATTCGTGACCATACATTCTCAGGTTGTTCGAGCTTACAATCTATATCCATACCTAATAGTGTTATTTCTATTGATCCCTGTGCGTTCGAGGGGTGTTATGGCTTAAAAAATATTGTCCTTGAAAACGGAATAAAAAATATTAATGTCAATGCGTTTTGGGATAGAGGTATTGAGCATATATACTTTGATAAAAAAAATAATAATGTCATTCTTTCAACACAAAAAGACCCTGCCCTTGAAAAAACTTGTTGGCATAAAGAATTTTCTGCGGAAAATTACCAACTTGCTATGAATCAAAATTACAAAGATAATTTTATTCAACTATCAAACTGGAAGGAAGAAAAGAAAATAGAGTCTATTCCTCCTGAATATATTTTAAAAATATTTCCAAATAGTCAAATACAAAAATATTTTATTAATAACAACAATCAACACTGGGAAAAACTTGTAAAGACACTTGGCTTTGATACACTTGAAGGCACCAAAAAGAACAATTACCTAACCGACCTTATGAAAATATACTATGCCATTGGAGGGTTTTCTAAAAATCAAGACGAATGTGAAAAGGCATATGATTATATAATAAAACATGTTGCCGTTTCAAAAAATTTAGATGCTACCCCACAGGAAATTGGACAAGAAATTCATTCACGCTTCTCGCAACTTATCCTAAACGGAGAATACTGCAAAGAATTTGCACAGTTTTTCATGAAATATTATGGTAGCGATCCAGATTTTATGAAATTCCGTTTAAAAGATAAAGATGGAGATTGGATGTATGTCGATAATTATCTATGCCAAGCGCACAATAATTTTGAAACCATCTTAAAGGCTTATCCAAACCGAGTCGTTGACGGAAATGAAGAGTGCTCGCTTTTAACCCCTAGATTTGTTGCAGAACATTCTACAATTATTGAATATGAAAATGTTGAAAAAGGTAATGAAGTACTCGCTGAAACTGTTGGAAAATTTGGATATAGTCAAAAACAATTTGATATAATTCAAAAAATATACAATAAAGCAAAAACCATAAAGGGTAAATACGTTATTCAAGCCAACATATCACATGGGACAAACGGAATTACTTTTAAAATTTTGGATAAAGATGATCCGCTTAGCTTTGTTATTGGGAATATTGCAAATAGCTATCAAGATATTGACGGAGCTGTAGATTCTTGTATTGACGATAACTACACAAATCCAGAAGCAGGCTGTATTATTCTTGAAGAAAGCGAACTAGATGAAAATGGCAAGCCAACCAACAAAACAATAAGTTTAAGTCAAGCATATATTGGGCATGATCCACAAACAAAAACAGTTTACTTTGAGAACCTTGAAGTTCCAAATCAAGGTTTACACGAACTTCACCGTGAAGATAAACATGAGAATGGATTATCCACAAAAACATTGATGCAAGATGAGATGGAAAGTGCAAATGCAAAACATGTAATGTATGATGGATATTCGGACACAGAAGATGTCCAATATATACTTTCAACTTATAATCAAAAAACAAAAGAAACAGCCGACCATATTAGAGAAATTGCCAACGAAGCACAAAAGAATTTAATAGACATGCAAAGCAATATTCATAGCCCTGTTTTAGGAGATCAAAATGAATAATAAGTTAGATATATTGAACAAAGCAGCTGAAAGCACGTTGACACAAAAACTAAAAAAACTTGAGCAACTTGAAAAAGAAAAGAAAAATTTATTAGAGCAAGGCAAAATTATTAATAAAAAAGATTTTTC
>CALVZT010000110.1 GCA_944372595.1 uncultured Clostridia bacterium | reverse complement strand
ATTATACAGTTATAAGAGAATGGAATATTCCTTCATTTAGTAGTGTATTAAGTTGGTACACATTAAAGATTAATAATGAGTCTTTTGTCTTCAAAAACAATGACAATGATGTTGACACAATAAATAAAATTAATTCATTTATTGCTACACAATTTAATCAAAATACTACATTCCATATTAATTTAATTGGTTCAACAAATTCTAGTACAATTGTAAGAGCAATTTATACCCATGTTCCATTTACTAGTCAAAACTTTAAAATTGCAAAATACGAATCTGACGCTACAACTGAGTATGAGATTGCAATGCCTTCTTTTGATAGTAATAGTAGCATTGTGTTAACTTCGTTAGAAATTAAAAATGACAAAAATCAATTAATTTATGAAGCAACCTACGATAATGTTGTTGATATACCTTCTCGCATAACAAATAATATGCTAGATTCTACATATAAACTAACAAAAGGCTTATATACATTTACAGTAACAGATAATTACACCGACGCAACGGGGGCTAGTAAATATAGTTTTGTTGTTGCTATTGACGTAAGTGACTTGCCAAAAGAAGAAAAATATGAATACGAACAAAATACAGGTAAGTACTTTGATTCCAATAACAACACCACATATACAAGTGGCTCCGTAAAAGTGAGATACCTTAATAGTTATACGGTTGAAATTTTAAGAAATGGTGTTAAGTATGAAGCCGATAGTAACGTTGAAGGTGACAGTAATATAAATTATATCAAATTAACAGCACCAGAATTTAACACAAAAATATTGACTAATGCCACTGGCGACAAATATGTATATGAAATATCTTATTTGATGAACGGGCAACAAATTGGCGCATCTGATACAATAGTTATTTACAACAAAATTAGTAAAATCAATGTAAATTATTTGGACAATAATTTGGTTTCATTTGATGAAACAAACAACACAACATCAAAAGCAATTAAATTTAGTTGGGAAAATTTTAAAGACACAGATGTAGTTAATGATTTTGTTGCAACATTAGAATATTTAGATGATAGCGGACAAACTCTTATAATTGACAATTACACTATGGGTACCCCTATAAATCCTCAACCAAGCACTAATAGATATAGGTTCAATTTGATTAATACCCTACTTAAATATAAGAGAAGCGTTGAATTCACTATATCGACAACCGACACAAACTTGTATAGCGTAGAAGTAAATGAACAACCTTTAAATCCTTCCCCAATAGACTTGGATTTAAATGCAAAATTAGATAATTCAACTAGTACAGTATTTAATGCAATTCAATCATCAGAAAGTGATACGACAATAAAAGACATCTTAAAAAAATGTAATTTGGTAACAGAGCAATATTACACCAATCAAAAATCATTTGATATAATAACCAATGCCGATAATAATTTGAAATTAAAATATTATATTTTTAGAAATGGTGTATTTGAAAAAGCAACATCTACATTTGAATACAACGATGAATGGAATAATGCTTATATTACATATATCGTATTAATATACGGTCAAACCAATCCAATTTATGAGAAATTAATAGGCGTAACTATTGTTCCAACAACCACAAGATTTGCAAATGACGGCAACTATTTACAATATATTAACAAAAATGGAATACCAACAACAATTGATAATCAAAGAATAACCCTAAGAAACGATGTCGTAACAAATAGTCAAATTGACTTAGTATGGAATATTAATTATACACAACAAACTACTTGGTATAATGCAGGTAACATTGTATATATCAATTACACATACAACAACAATACGTCAACATTGATTACTGGACAAGTATATAATAACACTATGTACAGACAAACTATAAAAGGTGCTGGCAACCATACAATAGAAATGTACGACTGGGCAGGAAACAAAACTCGATTTGGTACAGGTTCATCGTATCTTGTTGATTATTGTACAATAACTATAATTGACCAAGTTGTATATACAATTAATAATAGTACCCCAATACAATACGCAATATATAATTCGGGTGTAATTCTTGATATTGATAGTGTATTCTCTAATTACTACTTACCAAATTCTTTAACAATAAATGTTAAAAAAGATGGTTCCACTTATACTGGATACACAATTGTTGACAAAGCATATTTATTTGAAGAGACTGGAAGATATGAAGTTTATATAAACGCTAGATATGCAACAACAGGAACAGAATTAACAGAAACAGCATATAACTTCTCCATCATTAATCCAAATTCATCAAGACTTGCTTGGGAATTTAGTGGAATAAATGGTTATGAAATAGTTAAAGTTATTAAGAACAATACAGACATTACCGCTGACATCAAAGGCAATAAAGCCTCAATAAATACATTATATCTATCCACTTCAGATCAAAATTATGGTAAAGGTATATACACAATAACCATAGGAGCAAAAAACAATGATATAGTGGAAATGTCATATTATACATTTACAGTACGTATAAATGATGAGGTGCCTGTTATCAATAGTAATCCAGGATATGGCGAAACAACAAAAGGCGTTATCACGATAGAATATAACCCAGGACAAATATATGATCAACTAGGAAATGCTACTATAAGGGTACTAACCTACAATGAAGAGAGTGGAACATTTAATTTGTTTGGCGACATTAAGATTAATGAAACAAATGCCGAACAAAATTACACTACCAACTTCATACTTGATCAAACTAATGACTATTATATTCAACTTGTAACCGATTCTGGTAATATTGCATTAAGCTTTAGAGTAAATCGTGCAGAACCATTGAATGCAATAGCAATAATAGTTATAATAGCATCTGTAATAACTGTCGTAGTATTAATCATTGTATTCATTAAGTTAAGAACTAAGATGAAGATACGATAATATTGAATAAAACAAAAAACTTCGCAATTAAGCGAAGTTTTTTTATAATTGATATTTATAAATTAATAATACTTGTTGATACATATTCTAATTCGTTTAATAATCTTTCATTACCTTTGGGAAACATTTTTGCTACAACACTAACAGAATTTCCCTTGTCAAAATTTCTTGCTAACGCAAATATTTTTTTTGCTATAACATTAACCGTTCCGCTTATACTATCTTCAAT
>CALVZT010000109.1 GCA_944372595.1 uncultured Clostridia bacterium | reverse complement strand
TTAACGCAATGCTACTATTACTATCAAAAGAAGGCATTGAAATTTCATATTCAACATCGTTTGTGGAGTCATATTTTGCAATTTTAAAGTTTTGACTAGTAAATGGAACATGAGTATAAATTGCTCTTACAATTGTACTAGAATTTGTTGAACCAATCAAATTAATATGGAATGTAATATTTTGATTAAATTGTGTAGCAATAAATGAATTAATTTTATTTATTGTGTCAACATCATTGTCATTGTTTTTAAAAACAAAAGAATTATCATTGATCTTTAATGTGTACCAACTTAATACACTACTAAATGAAGGAATATTCCATTCTCTTATAACTGTATAATTATCTTCAATATTGGAAATATCTGAATTACCAAATTTAAATAATTCGACTTTGTCATCATTTTCTTCATTTGGATCTATAATATATACAACGTAATTACGATAGTTGCCCGCATAATCTCTTTCAATTATTTCATAGTAACCTGAGATAGTATCTCCTTCAGGTATTTCGTATGCTTGCTTTAATTGTTCGAGTAGGGAAGTGCCGTTGTAAGCGATTTCTTTGTAACCCAACAATGTTGCAATGTTTGATTCAAAATCAAATCTGCCATTATAGTCAGAATATTTACCATATAAATAATGATCAGGTGTAATTGCAAGTGGAGTGTTTTTGTTGCTTAGTTTGTTGCTTACGTAGAAATTTGGATATGCATCATAATCAGCTTGCAAAACAAAATTTTCATTTACAGCAAATATATAATTTTCAATATTTGGTAATGAAGTATTTACGTTATCTTCTGTTAAATTTTTGAAATCATTGTATTGGGTACTATTAATTAAGCTTTGCAAATATGCGTCATTATTATAAAGATTATCAATATTAATATCTGGTCGTGTTCTATCAAGATTGATAGTATAAGTAGATTTTGAATAATCAATATCATTAAATATATATTTGTCACTACTACCACTGTAAATTAATTCAATGGTAAATGTTTTATCTTTTGTGCCTGATATGTCAAATGAATATTTGTAACTAAATTGATAATAAATTTGTCCGTTATAATTATATTCATTGATAAAAGTAATCATTAAGCCAGTATTGTTATAGTTTATTGTGTAATCAGTGGCGTTAATGCATAATTGATAAATTGTGCTGTCTTCAATTTGTTCTAAGTTTATTACATTAGTATTATTTATTACGACTTTTCTAATTTTTGCATAATAAGGGTCAACAGGGTCAATCCATGTAGCATATAATTCTTTGTCATTTTTAACATTAGTATAGTAGTTATTATTATTTTGTCTGTCTAATGCAATATTGTTAGCATATACTTCAATCTGTGGAGCAACATGCTCAATTTTGTATTTAAATGAGAAAGTATTTGGCTTAACATTTAGTTGAGTATTACCGTCTTCTCCTTGTATTGAATAACCTGTATTATCAGTAATAGTCACTTCATAAACTCCCGCACCTGACAAATTAGATATATCCAAATAATCTTGATTTCTTGAATTATATGTATAGTTATATTCGATAGGATTTTGACCTTCTGCTGTGTATCTTATTGTAACATTTAGGTTAGAGAAATAATATTGAGAAGAATTTGTTCCGTCAAAATATTTGCTGTATGGAATATATAATTTTGTTGGTAATTTGTTTGTTATAAATGCATATCCGTCACCTACTTTTCTATCCCAAGCCGTAAATGAAACTTGTTCTTCGTCTGTGTTAAGGGTAGAGAACCCAACAGTAACATTAATGAAATTGCCAATACTCTGTTCTTTATCAACTATATTATTTCTATCTACGAATACTCTATAAGTATATTCCTTTGGATCATCTGGATCAATCGGAGTTGAATCGGTGTATATTCTTTTAAATATATACATTCCACTCATAATCTTATCTTCTGACAAATAGAAATTGGATATTGTATATGTTGTTTTCCCATCATCATCATCAGTCTGGCTAATTAATGTTCTAGTTGTTCGCGGATAATTTTCATGAGAGTTGCCTAGGGATTCGCCAATAGTGTCACCCTTTTTGTATAGTGTTGCGGTAGATGTAGGAGTAGTAGCAAATGGATAATTAGTACTACCAGATGCAACAAAAGAATAATATTCCATTACAATTGCTTCTACTTCAAAACTTTCTCCTTCACCTCCTGGAATGAAAGTTAAGGATAAATTATCGCTATTTGTTCCATTATCTGGGGTAATAGTAACATTAGTTGGTTTTTCTGTTGTACCAACATTGATGATTGCTTGAAGTTGTGATTTGTCTAGATTCATCCATATTTCACGGTTAGTTTTATTACCATTAGCATCTATTGAGTATAAAAGGAAAATATTTTGTTTAGGAGTTGAGACGATCGGATATATTCCTGCAATAGGTGAGTTGTCGTAATCATTTTGATTTTTGTATATAACCGCTGTGTTATTATTTATAGTTATTTCATTATCTTGGTGTTTGATGCTATAACTATTTTTTACTGAACTTGCTAAGAATGTTGTTGTTTCGCTTGTTTTTAACACGTTGTAATTTGTTAATTTATTAATTACATCTTCGTTTGTTACATTAAGCAATTTGTAATCACCGAAGGTTATTTTTGTTCTATCTGTAATTATATTTGATGGATTTGCTGGATAATATGAATTTTCATAAATATCCACACCACTTTCATCTTGTCCTGTTCTTGATTCTTGTAAGAAATATGGTAGGGAAG
>CALVZT010000108.1 GCA_944372595.1 uncultured Clostridia bacterium | reverse complement strand
ACAGTACAAAACTTTGTACAAAGATATAACGAGAATACCCCAAATCATCAACTAATATACAGTCAACTAGATAATATAATCTAGATAAGTATTAGTATACTTTTCTTAATAAAATTTTAAATATTGTTTTTTGTAAATTATTTTTTTGAAAAATCAAAGCATAAAAAATTGCCGTCTCTTTTCAAACGACAATCTTTGACAAAAAGTGGGGGGATTTTTAATTTTCCATATATTTTATTTTTTTTACCTAAATAATTACGATAAATTTTATTTATTATAAGAAAAAATTTTTCTTAATTGATTAAATTTTATATGTTTGGGCAAACATTTTTCAAATCATATTTTAAGAAAAGGTCATATCATTGTTTAAAAACAGTTTGCCTCAAACCAGTTTCAAAAATGTTAAATAACTTAAAAATATATAAAAAATATATCCAAATTTAGTTTTTTGTGGTACAATATATATTATATTTTTGTAGGAGTTTTTATGTTTGTTAATAAATATCATTTACCACACAATTCAATTAGAATTGATGAATTTAATTTTATGCTTTCTGTAATAGACAAATCTAAAAGTTATTATCTATATAAAGATTTAAAGATTTTATTTTTCTATGAGGAAGTTTTAAATAAAAAGTTTGAAAAATTTCATAATCAACCTCATCTTAATTTATTAAATCATTCCGATAAATCAGTTAGAGAAGCATATAAAGACCTCATATCCGATCCAACATTTATTAAAGCTGCAAATTTATTAGAATGCCAATATACTTCTAGAAAAACATTAAATCAGGTTTGGAATGAATTTGTACGAGATTACACTGAATATTTTGCATTTTTGGGTTTATTGCCTACATATTATAAAGGTTTGGTTGGAGATTCCGACAAAAAACATTATATTACTGAAAGACTAAAAAATTATTGTAATGGTACTTTGTCTTTAAGAGAATTAATTTTAAATTTAAAATATAGAAACTCAAGCAAAAACAATGACTCAATTGATATGTATAACATAAAAGTTCGTCCTTTTGTTATAGCTCTAAATGTTTTAAAATATTATAATGATAGAAATTTTAAATATATTGATCCTCACATTTTGTCTGCAATAGTTATATATTCTTCAAAAGAAGATGATTATATCAAATTTTGTGAAGAAATAAGCGATCCTCGATTAACCTTATCGGATTATAAAAAATTGTTTATAGTACCAAATGATAAAAATAAAAGTAATTTTTTTGAAGTGACTTTTAAAGAGATTGGTCGTGCAACTCTTTTATTAAAACCTTACTTAGAAAATATTGGAGTTGTAAAAGTTGAAAAAATTGGAAGAGCCAATAAATACAAGCCTATATCCTCAGCTTTCCATTTTGAAACTATTGCAAAAAAGAGTGTTTATTGCAATGATATAATTGGAAATCTTATGTTAACTCCATTGATAGGGAAAATAATAAATTTTTGTTATACACATAGTCAAGCCAATAGTGATAGTGAATATTTACTTAATGATATTTTTGACGATAATTATGATAATAAAGATAAGTTAATTATTTTAACGGAATTAAAAAATATTGGGGTTGTTAAATTATTTGATAATGATAAAATGATTTTATCTAGCAAAAAAAATCAACTTGCTATAAATCCATATACAGAATTTTTTGATATAGAAGATGCAGATTATGTAAATAATATTAAATATGTTAAATTAGAGAATAGTTCTCAAATCGTATCTACAAAAAAGACAGAGTTTGATGACAGTTTGAAAAATATGGAAGCCATAGCATATGGTTCTAATGGTCCTTTATATGAAGAGTCGTTATTTAAGATTATAAATAATAATTTTAGCATGTTTAAAAATAAAAAATGGTATGGTGCAGCAACAACAGGCAAAAGAATCAGCGATATTGCATTTACAGTTGATGTTTATGACAATACTTCACGCAGAAAAATATTAGTAATTGTTGAATGTAAAGCGGGGAATGCTATTAAATCTTTTGATGAAAGGAAAGAAAAAGATGATATAAAAGGGCTGTTAAAAATTTATCCTGAAAAAAATATAGATGGTATTTGGTATTGGGTTATTAATGGGAATTCTTTACCTAACTATGATGAACATGGCGGTTATCGAATTAATGCATACAGTAAAAATTTGCTACAAAAACTCAATGATATTCAATTTGAAATAAGTGAATTTAGTCGTATGCCCACGATTGTTACAGCTTTTTCTTATAATGCAATATGTGAATATTTGAGATATGTATATGTAAATGCTAATGGACAAGATGTTATAACCCCTTACATTGTTCCACACTTTTGGAGATGGAGCAAAAAATTTATGAATTTGCAATATGTTATGATCCATAAAGAATTAAATATAGGAGTTTAAAATGATAAATAAATTAAATGAACTAAATGGAAAAGAGTGGCTAAAATTTACCAAAAGTTGGTTTGTGATCAATCCAAAAGCTAGGACAAAAGATGAAGTAAATCATCCTGCAAAATATCCGGAAGAGTTAGCTAGTGAGTTTATTAAATTTTTTACTAAAAGTAATGAAATAGTTTTTGATCCTTTTGTAGGAGTTGGTTCAACTGTAGTGGCAGCAGAAGAATGTGGCAGAAAAGGATTCGGTATAGAATTAAACGAAGAATTTGCTAATGTTGCTAAAAAAAGAATCAAAAATAAAAATAATTATATTTTAGTTGGAGATTGTAGAAAATTATTAAGCAAAGTTAAAAATGAAAGCGTTGATTTTATTATGACATCACCTCCTTATTGGAATATATTAAAAAAGAAAAGAGGACATAGTGATTCTCAACATGCGGAACGCTTAAATAAAGGGTTAAGATTATATTATTCAGATAATAACTTGGATTTAGGGAATATAGAGAATTATAATGTTTTTTTAAATGAGTTAGTAAAAATATTTAAAAAATCTTTAAATAAATTAAAGTCAGAAAAATATTTAGTAATTGTTATACAAAATTTTAGAAACAATGATGGTAAATATATTACTTTAGCTTGGGATATAGCACGAAGAATGGATCGATATGTGGATTTTGTAGGAGAAAAGATTTGGATCCAAGAAAACAAGAAGCTGGGAATATGGGGGTTTAAATCTGCATTTGTGCCTAATGTTCATCATCATTATTGTTTAATATTTAGGAAGAGAAAAGAAAATGAAAGAATTAAAAATTCATAATATACATCCATACCATGGCAAATTTTATTATGGTATCCCTCAATATTTTATTGAAAAATATGGTGTTAAATGTAAAAGTATTATCGACCCTTTTTGTGGTAGTGGTACAACATTGGTTGAGAGTGCAAAATATGATAAAAATTGCGTTGGAGTAGATATTAATTTTTTATCTTATAAGATAACAAAAGCAAAAATATCTAAAATTAATATTGAAAAATTCGATAAATATGTAAATTTAGTTTTAAACTGCAAAAATTTTTCTGATATAAATTTTATTGACAAAGAATATTGGTTTTCGCCAAGTAATTATTTTGATTTGTGTTGTATTTTTAATGGTATTTCTTTAATTGATAATGAGATTTATAAAAATATATTTGAGGTAGCTTTATCCTCTATTTTAAAAACTTGTTGTAACAAAAGAAAAATATGGAATAATGGCTATATAGCGGATAATGTTTTACCTAATATTGAATCCAAAACAAACTTAAGAAATACATATATTAAAAGATTAACATTTTTTAAAAATGCTTATAAAGAACTTGCAAATCTAAATTTAGACAATGTTAATGTAATAAAGAGTGATATTTTAAAATACAATAATACAAATGAATTTGATATGATGATTACTTCTCCCCCTTATCCTTTTGCTGTTGATTTTGCAAAATATAATAGACTTTCTTATTATTTATTTCATGAAGATTTGACTGTCGCTGTAAAAGATGAGACTGGAGCCAGAAGTAAAAGGAACACAAAAAATTGCGTTGAAGAATTTTTTAGTGAAATAGAAAAGTTATATTTACACATAATGAAAATGATTAAAATTGGTGGTTATGCTTGCATGACTGTTGGGAATACCCATAGAAACAATAAAAAAATTGATTTTGTAAACTGGTTAATTAAATTATATGAAAATAATGGCTGGATTCTTTTAGAGAATAGTGAAAGGCAATTAACAAAACAGTCTATGCCCCAAAAAAGAATACAAGTTGAACATATTTTAGTTTTTAGAAGAAATAATTAAAAAACAATATTTTGATAATAATTTAAATTTACAATTTGCTTAAACTTGGATAGAATTAAGTCAAATGTTTGTTTTAATTTCGAAATTTTATCATGTAATTTTTGTAACGAAATCATATTAATAAAACATTTTTACTGGCTTACAATAAATTTATAAACGGGAATAGGAAAGATTTAACATTTTCAAAAATTAATTAAAAAATACATAAAAAGGAATTCGTAAAAATTTATTTGGTCGGTTTTATATAAAAAATAATAAATTTAACATTGATTTATTTGATATACATCAGATACTTTTCGAAGAGAGTTTTTAGTTATGAATAGAAATGAATATTTAAAAAATAAAGTTTTATATTTTATTCAGAAGGGAAAAGAAGGTAATTCTTGGGATTTTAAATTAGAATGGCATGAAAAAGCAGAAGAATTATTAAAAGATATTATTTGTTTTGCAAATACTATCCATGATGATGATTGTTATATTATTTTTGGTATTACGGATAATTTAAAAATTAAAGGCATGCGAGGGAAACGAAGAAAACAAGCAGATATAATTAATTTAATTGATGGGCATGATTTTGCTGGCAGCTTGCGTCCTAAAGTTTCTGTTGATACAATTAAAATACAAGGAAAAAAATTAGATATTTTAACCATTTTTAATAGCAATATGACTCCTTATTATTTGAAAAAAAACTTTGGCGGTATGTATGCAAATTGTATTTATTTAAGAAAAGAAGATACTAATACCCCTGATAAATCCAGCGCTGATTATTATGATATTGAAAAACTATGGATGAAAAGATTTCACTTATTAGGTAGTAAGTTGGATTTTATTATTAATAATTTAGATAAAAACGATTGGAAATATGTAGATGAAAAATATTTTTATATAAAAGATCCTCAATATACTATTGAATTTTGTGATGAAGAAATTGTAAATGAACCAGATTATTATTCTTATAATATGGTAAATTCTACTAGTTATTATGGTGAACTATATTTATGTCTTCAAAAAACAACTTTATTAAAACTTAATACAGTAGTTTTGGATGGCGGAAGATTAGAAATAATAGTTCCTGAAGTTCATTATTTCTATAGAGACAAATTTGGACTTTCTCCTAAATATTTATATAAATATTACATAGAAGATAGTTACAATTATAAATTATTAAAATTCATAAGAAGCTTTACAGATAATGAGGAGTCAAATTTTGCCTTTAAAAAATTAAAAGAAGTTATACTTATTTTTAAATCGTTTGATGAAAAAAACTCTTTTGATAAGTATATTAACAGTCATATAAATACATTTAAAAAAGAGTTGAAAAATTTATCTGAAAAATTTTATAATATTGATTGTAATAACGAGCAAAAAAAACTAAATCATATAAAAGATTTAAACACGGGCAAGGCATTAAATAAAATGCTTGAACAATGGAGAAATAACAATAATAACAACACGATTTAATATAAGTTTACAATAGTCTTTGTTATTTGTATATTTGTAAGCGATAATTGATTAACATAATAGCTTTTATAATTTTCATAACATATTAAAGCATTGTTGGTGTCTATCTATGTTGATTACGTGCAAAAAATTCATGTTTAGGATGTTACTTTATATTGTACATTAAATAAGTAATAATTTATTTATAAAAGCAAAATATGAAAGATACTTAAAAATAAAAATTTTAAAGATTTTAAAAAAAATCATTTTTAATTTATAAAATTAGAAAACAAAAAACAAGTCAAATTTGACTTGTTTTTTTATTTGGCGGAGAAGGAGGGATTTGAACCCTCGCTACGGTTACCCGTACTACCTCCTTAGCAGGGAGGCCCCTTCAGCCACTTGGGTACTTCTCCTTAATGCTTTGTTATTATATCAAATGACTTTGATACTGTCAACAATTATTATCTCGTTTTTCTTTTCTTTATTTGTTGCTTTTTTATTAAAACAAGCACTCTTACTTAACAGTATTTGTGCTTGTTTTTGTTATTAAATTTTTTTGTAATAATTTTATTTTTTCTAAAATCTTTGGTCGTATTTTTGTTTGTTTATTTTTTATTAACCATTCCAAACTATCTAATATACTTATGCTTAATGGACGTGGGGAATAGCCTAGTTCGTCCTTTGCTTTTTGACAACTAAAATTTGAGTTGCTGGTAACGGTGTATATGGAATATGGAGTTATTAATGGTTTTTTGTGGCGCATTAAATATAATTTTTCTATTATACGTGCACTTATTTTTACTAACCAAAGGGGTAGTTTGATTGGATAACTTTTGCGATTAAAGCGTTCGTTTACAATTTTTATAACATTCTTTATTGATATTTGTTCGTTTGAGAGAATATATCCTTCGCCATGTTTGCCATATCTATATGCTTGAATTATGCCAAGTGCAACATCTCTAACATCGACAAAGTTGTATCCACCCTTGACATATGCTGGAAGTTTGCGATTAATAAGGTCCAAAAAAAGTTGTCCGAGTTCGGAAATCTTATAATCGTTGGGGCCTATTACTCCTGCTGGATATACTACAACGGTATGAAGGCGGGTATTTTTGGTTGCTTCAAAAACATATTTGGTCGCCATTGTCTTGGTTTTGGCGTAAGAGCCGACGATTTTATTCTCGTCAAAAACATTAGGTTCGCCTAATACTACATTGCCTTTGAGTGGCTCAATAACGTGAACAGAACTAGTATATATTAATTTTTTTGCACCTTTTTCTAAGCATGCATCAACTATGTTTTGAGTGCCAAGAACATTAACTTCGTACATTCTTTTGCTAATTTTTGAGCCGATATCTATAAAACTAGCGAGATGAAAAACCGCCGAGTTTTTTTCAATAAAATCAAAAACAAATTCTCTATTAGAAATGTCTCCCTTGACTATGTCGATAGGTAAGTCTTTTAAAGGGGACAAATCTTCATTGGGCAAAGCCAATGCTTTGACTTGATAACCTAATTTAACTAATTGTTTTACAAGCACATTGCCTATATGTCC
>CALVZT010000107.1 GCA_944372595.1 uncultured Clostridia bacterium | reverse complement strand
TAACCTCTAAATTATAAAAATATAAAGGATAGGTTTATGTAAAAAAATTAAATATATCCTCAATACATTTTATGGTCCAAAAAAATCAATTGTTCACCATAAAATATATATTATAAAGGACATAAATTTTTATATTAAAATTTAAATGTTGTGTTTATTTATGTACAAGATTACTAAATCATGATATAATTACATTAAATAATTATTGAGGTGAATATGTTAGATACGATAAAAAATATTGGCGGTAAAGGATACGGATTAGAAATTTTAAAAGAATTTAAAATGCGTGTGCCTAATTTTTTTATAGTTACTGCCGCTATGATTAATGCAGAATTTAATTTAAGTAATAATTCTAATCTTAAAAATTTATTATTAAACAAATATAATATTCGTCATAATTATGAAAAAGATATAGACAATCTAAATTTTTCATTAAATTTTACTAAAACAATTTTTAAAGAAATAAAAAAAATTAATGGAAGTTTATACGCAGTTCGATCAAGTGGTATAGAAGAAGACGGAAAAGTCAAAAGTTTTGCAGGACAATATAAAACTATATTAGGAGTAACAAAAAAAAATATAATTTTTGCAATTAAAGAAGTTATCAAAGCTTCATTTTCAAAAAATATTATAAACTATAAAACTCAAAAAAAATGGAGTCCAATTGCAATTATTATACAAAAACAGATTAACAGTGACAAAGCTGGAGTTTGTTTTTCAACATCTCCTTTTTCTCCTAAGCACATTTTAATCGAAATAGCTTCTGGTATGGGAGAAAATCTTGTATCCGGAATTGTCTCTCCTAAAAAAATCATAATTAATAAAATTAACCCATATTACACAAACGATAAAAAAATTTTAGAACTCGCAAATATATCACAAAAAATAGAAGTAAAATTAGGATATGCCGTAGATATTGAATTTGCAATCAAAAACAATAAATTATTTCTTTTGCAAGTTAGACCAATAACCTCTCCCCAACAAAACAAAATAATATTCCCTTCAAACAAATATGAGTTATATGTGTATAGACCTTTTCAATTTCTTACTCACTCAATTCAAGCCCTAGCCTCACAAAAAAACACCCAAATAAAAACAATGGGATTCTTTTTACCTATAAAAAATGCAATTCTTATTAATGGCTATGAATATTATGATGAAGAAACGAATTCAGTTCAACTAGATTTTTGGAAAAAATACGATGAAAATAATTTTTTTGATAGATATATAAAAAAAATTTATAAACTCATTAGTAAAACATCAAAAATAACAGAAAAAATAAAAAACTATGATAATAAAAACATAAATTTCAATAAAACAAAAAAATTATTCCATTTATGGATAAATAACTACATAAAAAGTTATGTTCCATTAATGATGAGACCAGATGATTATTTAGAAAACAAAATTAAAGAAATATTTAAAAAACAAGCAAAAGATATTTTTTATACTTTATCTTTTTCTGATTCAAACACTATTAGTACTCAACAACAAATTGATTTTTATAAACTAATATTAGACCCAAGTGATAAAAACATTCAAATTCACTTAAATAAATATGCTTGGCTAAAAGATCCACTATCTCCTAATATGGATTTTTTGACAAAAAATGAACTTATAAACAAAATTGAATCTTATAATGATGATCCTAATGTCATCTTAAATTCTATGTTAAAAAGGAAAAAAGAAAACATAAATAATTATTTAGATATTAAAAAACATGTTGATTCTGCTGATTTCAAATATGTTGATTACTTAAAGGAATTTGTATATCTAAGAACATTATCATCTGAGGTAAGTGATAGACTATTCTATTATGGTAAAAGTATAATTTTGAAAAACTTTGCGCAATATTTTAAAATGCCAATTGAAAACTTTACAAAGAGTCATTACAAAAACTTAATTAACTGTATTAATACTGAGAGTCTAACTAATTTATCCCCAATAGACAATTACTGTTTTGTTTGGAATGATGGTAATATTAGTTATTATTATGGTGATATTAATGATGATTTGATAAAAAAATTGCAAGAAACAAATAAGGACAATTGTCATAATAACAAAATATATGGTACTGCTGCCTGTTTTGGAACAGTAACATCTAAGGCAAAAATTGTTTCAAATAAAAAAGACATAATCAATCTACAAGACGGAGATATTATTGTAACATCTATGCTTACACCTGATTTAATAACTTCAAGTACAAAAAACATTAACAAAATTGGTGGTATAATTACAGATGAAGGCGGAATAACTTGTCATGCAGCGATTATATCTAGAGAATTTAATATACCATGTTTAGTGGGAACAAAATGTGCTACGAAATTGATTAAAAACAATAATAAAATAAAATTAGATACGGAAAATGGGTACGTCGAAATTTTATGATATTTCGAAATAATTTGTTTCAAGCGAACAGCCACCACATTTTGTGCAGCCTTCTTGCAAATTCGGATCAAGCCCTTTTTCTTTTAACATTTTCCCTAATTTAGACGAAACATATAGGAGGCTTTCTTTAGAACAATTGCTAATATAATGCAACTCACAATCATCCATTGGTTTGAATGGTATTAACGTTGGAATAACTCCTAAATCTGTCATTTTTTCACATTCTTTAACGATATCATCAACAGGTTGAATTCCAACAATTAAAACAGAAGAAATTCGTCCTTTACCAAATATTTCAATGCCTTTTTTAAAACATTCATAATAATATTCATAACTTATCTTGTGTTTATTAGGAGCTATTTTGGCTCTTAATTCATCATTTGCAATTTCCAAATTGATTATCAAAGATGATGCTCCGGCTTTTTTTAATTCTTCTATTTTATTTATATCAGATGGTGGAGCTAATTCAACAGAAATACCATTATTAGTAAACTTTCTTATACCTTTAATAATTTTAATTAAATAATCAGCCATAGCATTTGTTGATTTGTATATCCCTCCCCCTAAGTTAATTTGATATTTGTCAGTAAGTTTAAATAACTTTTCTAATCCTTTTACAACCTCTTCAGCTTTAACAAAACTATATTCTTCACATGGTTTTAAACTACAAAATTTACACTTACCACTTGGAGTTGCAAAACAACAAACAAGAGAAGGCCAAAGCGAAATAACGCTATTAGAATGTGGTCTAGCTATGGCATCAACTATAGTATTAGTTTTTGGCAAGTCATCAAATAGTTCAATTTTTATTTTTTTATTAGAATAAACTATATAAAAATTCCCTTTTTCTTCAATTAATGTGTAAGGGCTTTCACTGCTAAATTTTTCTGCAACACTGACACAAATATTTGAATTAGCAATTTTAGTATTAATCGCATGAACAAATCCTTTATCAAAAAAATATGGTCTTTGTTTTACTAATTCCTGGCCTGTCTTTGTATCTACGTTTACTCCATAACACATTAAACCAGCTTTTAAATCAATTAACTCTTTACAGTTCATTTCTTTTTCTCCTTTTTTTAAAAAATTTAAGAATTTTTTATTATAATGCAATCCATTTAATAAACTAGAATTATCTTTATCGAATAAATACAACTCATTATCGGATTTGATAAACACTTTTTCGGTATCATCAATTAAACAATGACGAATTAATTTGCTCTGCAACATATCTTGGTATCCACCAATATTTTCAATAACTATATACAAATCATCCTTTTTGTCAAATTGAGGCAACTGAATATTTTTAACGACATCACAATCATCACAAGTACATCCACCCAAATTAACTTCAACTAATTTTTTATTTCTTTTGCTTAAATAACTAATTTGAAGATTTGGCATTATATTACTCCAATAATCAGGAACATCGCATATTATAGAACCGTCTAAAATATACCATAGTTTGTTATTAACCCATTTTGAATTACCAACTTTATAAACAACACATTCAGAATCTGATACTGTTTTATCTCCGATTTCTTGTATAATATTTGGTATTTGAACGTTTGCGACAAAACATGTTTCAGTAATCATTTTTACTAGGCTATCTACAAACTCTGACATCTCTATGAATTTATTTATTGCCGAAAAACCACCAACATCAATATCATTTAAATCGCTATTTATTTGCTTTAATTTGGTATACAAGTTTATTTTTTTATTTAAAACGTCAAATATAATTTCCTTTGACTTGCAATTACAAATGTGAAATTGTAATGTTGTAAATTTATAAGGTCCATTTTTTAATTTTTGTGCAATCTGGATTAACTCATTTTCATTAAATCCAAACCTGGAATCTTTGATATCAGAAACTCTAACACCTATTTTAATTCTTTTATCTAATTTGTTTATTGATTCAAATTCTTCCCAATTATCCACGTTAAAGATAACATCAACATAATTTATAAATTTATTAGCAAATTCATAATATTCGTTTGTTTTAAACCCATTTATAATTATTAATCTATCCTTAGGTATTAAATTATTATCAATTAAATAATTTATTATAACTAGTTCATTTAATGATGAACATTCAAGACCATTAGTATAATCTAATGCAGACAAAACTGACTCCGCATAGGAATTGGCTTTTATAGCATAACAGTATTTATATTGTTTGTTAAAATTATATTTTTTAGAAGCAAATTTAAATAATTTTTTTGTGTTAAATATACTATCTCTTATATAGTTTTGGTTTTGCAATTTGATTGGCGTTCCATATTCTTTTATACATTTTTTAATAATTTTTTTATCCATGTTTACATTCTAACCTTTCAAGTTCTTTTTATAAGGTATCATAATTAAATATTTTTGTCAAATTAAAAAGATTTCTCTTTTATTTATAATTAAATTTTTAACACAAATTAAGCAAAATTTATATCATTTAACAAGTAACATTATTGATTGTTTATATGAACTACATAATAATCAATTTATAAAGGATTTATTGTATTGACCGATATCTTTTTAATACTTTTGCTGATATTACCTTTTTTAAGAATATTTCAAAGTTACATAATTGATATCGTAAAATTTACAAGTTTGTTTTAATTGATAATTAGTAAAATTTTATAATCACAACAATAAAAATAAAACTTCTAACAAAATATTTATAATAAAGTTAAAAAACTTTTATATATTTTATTTTTTATAAAAAATTTTATCCTTGTGTTAATTGGATATGTTGATTTGATGAATTAAATGTTTTGTAACTGCCATTTTCAAAAACATAACCTTTACCATATAATTTTGCTTTATCATCAACTTGCAAAATATATGTTCCATCATCA
>CALVZT010000106.1 GCA_944372595.1 uncultured Clostridia bacterium | reverse complement strand
TTGTGAAGTTTTATTTTTCTTCAATTTATTATCTTCTGTACTAACTTGTGAAGTTTTATTTTTCTTCTTTTTTATAACTATAATTGTTACCGCAACAGCAACCGCAACAAGTAAGATAGATACACCAATAATTACAAATAAAAGAGTATTATTTTTTGGTTCTGGTGACGAAGGAGTATTATCTTCTGGTGGAGAAGGAGGCGTGATTTCTTCATCTTTATTAATTACCATTGTGAATGTGTTATTTGTTGCTTTAAGGCTTGGATGGGTTAGTGACACTTCTATTTGGTACGTGCCGGCATCCCAATTTTTTATATTATCAATATCAGCATGAGGCGTTACATTAACATTATAAGTCAAATTATCTAAGTCAATCTCGCTATCCGAATAGAAATCTTTGACTAATGAAAGAATATCCAACTCAGTTCCTTGTGTGATTTGTAACGTATTATCAATTACCGAGTCGTCAAAAATAATTTCAATTGGTTTTTGTTCAACTATTAGTAAGAAAGTATTGCTATTTTGTTCAAACGTGTAATTTTTGGATAATGTTACAGATAATTGATATCCATTAGAATTTGCTGCTAAATATTCGATTTCTTGACCATTAATAATTATTGTGTTGTATACTGGTGATTCAATATTTATAGTATACTTAGCAGAATCATCATTTGTATAGAATCCTTCGATTATGTCAGAATATTGAATGGTACTAGATATTTGTTCTTTACTATATTCTTCATTCCCAAAAACTATTATTTTGTCAATATTATCTTTTAAATTAACTTCCTTTGCATATATAATAATTTCTTGTTGATAATCGTTCATAAAATAGTTTGTTACGGATTCATCAATTTTCACTTTAACAACATATTTACCAGCATTTTTTATATTGTCGGCGATTTCATTTTCATTATCGTTAATAAAATATGTGATTTCATAATCAAAGATAATAGTTTGCAAATCATTCTCTATAACATCGTCAATATTGTCTATATCAAATTGATATGCAATATTACTGCCAGAATATGTTGTTTGGGCAACATTAACCATACCAAATATTTGAAGTGGTATAATGTTGAGGGTAAACTGTTTGCTATTATTTACAAAATTGCTGTTTACCACACTGATAGTTATTAGATAGTCGCCAACATTTTTTATATCGTCATTATTGCAAGATAATGATATATCATTTGTTGTAAGTGGGGTAGGCAATATAAATTCATCTAGATTTGCAACATCATTAATATTTTGTACTATGCCATAATTAATATTGATAGTGTCTTGGAAATTATCCCAGTTAACTTGATATTGGTTAATTGTTAGAGTTGTAATTGCGGGACTTGAAATTGTAACAATATAATTATCGGCAACACTTTCGTCAAATGAAACACTAACTGCAAAGTTAACTGTTTGATTTGCTGGTGTAGTGGAAGTATATGGTTGTCCATCAATCGTCGCTGTTACTTCGTAAGTTGTTTCATGATAAATTGTATCTAATGTGGTTGGAGTGGTTACTAATGCTTTAACCTTTTCAAGCGAGTCACCATATGTAATTGTTGCGTCTTCAACAAAATCCCAAGTAAATGTAACTTCAAGTTTATTAATCTCAAACTCAGCATTGTTAACGGAAGTTATATTAATGTTATCGGCATTTTTAAACGAAGTAGTGTTAATTGTTACAACATAACTGCCAGCGTTAATAGGGGCTGTTGTGCTAAAATCTTCTTCGCTAATTAATTTATACAACAACTCATAATTACCAAGAGTTAAATCTTGTATATCAGTTTGTCCGTCGGTATCTTTTATAGATAATGTTACATTGTCTTTACTATAACTTGCATTATTGTAAGTTATATCTTGTGCTGACAATGATATAATAACATCACGTTTGTTAATTATGTATTGATAAGAAACTGGACTTGAAGTATAGTTGCTACTTTCTTTAATACTTGCAGTAATTGTGTAATTACCAACATCAATGTAATCTTCAATATTGCAAGTGTATTCAATATCTTCAGTTGGGACACTTTCGTCAACTATAAAGTTAGCAATTAATTGTTCGTAACTCAAATATTTACCATATTGAGTGATGAGTTGTTCTTTGCTTAGTGTTATTGTAATTGCTTTTTGATTAATGATTAAATAAGTAATCGCTGGATTAGAAACAACAATAATATAATTATTCATTACATCTTCATCAAATGCGACATTAACTGCAAAGTTAATGATTTGATTGGCAGAGGCAGTAGAAGTATATGGTTGATCATCGACGGTTGCTGTTACTTCGTAAGTTGTTTCATGATAAATTGTATCTATTGTGGTTGGAGTGGTTACTAATGCTTTAACCTTTTCAAGCGAGTCACCATAAGTAATTGTTGCGTCTTCAACAAAATCCCAAGTAAATGTAACTTCAAGTTTATTAATCTTAAATTCAGCATTGTTAACAGAAGATATGTTGATATTTTCTGAATTTCCGAACGAAGTAGTATTAATTGTTACAACATAACTGCCAGCATTAATAGGGGCTATTGTGCTAAATTCGTCATCGGTTGTTAGTTTAAATAGCAATTCGTAACTACCAAGTGAAATATCTTCAATAGTAGTTTGGTCGCCCGTATCTTTAATGGTAAGGGTAATATTATCTTCGCTATAAATTGTATTATTGTAAGTGGTGTTAATAGCAGATAATAATACAGCAACATCACGTTTATTTATTATGTATTGATAAGAAACAGGACTTGAAGTGTAGTTGCTACTTTCTTTGATATTTGCGCTAATTGTGTAATTACCAACATTAATGTAATTTTTGACATTGCAAGTATATTCAATATCTTCATCTGGTACATTCTCGTCAATTATGAAGTTAGCAATTAATTCTTCATAAGTAAGGTATTTACCATATTGGGTTATTAATTGAGATTGGTTAGTTGAAATAGTTACTGCTTTTTTGTTAATTATAATCGAAATATTTGATGGACTTGAAATTGTAACAATATAATTATTAGCAACACTTTCGTCAAATGAAACACTAACTGCAAAGTTAACTATTTCATTTGCTGGTGTAGTAGAAGTATATGGCTGTCCATCAATCGTTGCTGTAACTTCGTAAGTTGCTTCATGATAAATTGTATTTAATGGGGTTGGAGTAGTTACTAATGCTTTTACTTGTTCGAGTGAGTCACCATAAGTAATTGTTGCGTCTTCAACAAAATCCCAAGTAAATGTAACTTCAAGTTTATTAATCTCAAACTCAGCATTGTTAAC
>CALVZT010000105.1 GCA_944372595.1 uncultured Clostridia bacterium | reverse complement strand
ATACCTTGCGGTTATAGTTTTAGTATAAGCATCTTGCCCATCGTAAAATTCTGGAACAATTTTTATTTCTGCGGTTGCACCCAAAGTTAATCCATTCGCTTTTATATAAATTCTTGTGTCTGACGAAACTTCATCAATTGCAACGATTTCGCCACCTGCATCAATTTGGGTATAAAGTGCGATTTTGTCTTTGTCATATGAGAGTTTAAAACTTTGGTTTTCTCCTAATATTTCTGATTGATTATTATGAGATATTGAGAAGTAACTAACTCCTACTTCGTCGTTTGAATATACATCAATGGAGTTGTCCGAAGCATTTATATTATTGATAACATAATTATTAGGTGCCGAAGAAGAACGCAAATTAATAGTTGTATTATTTGCAATTTGGTTGTTGCTAGCATATACAAAGCGCAATTGTAATGGATAAGTTATATTATTTATAGCACTAGCGACATTTTTGACTGCCGAAATTTTAACATTCCAAATGTAATATGGCCCACTTGATTCTAATAACTCACTAGATATATCAAACCATTTATTATCACCTTCTCCAAGGTTGTCATAATCAAGTATAATTTTGCTAT
This sequence comes from uncultured Clostridia bacterium, assembly GCA_944372595.1. Taxonomy (GTDB): domain Bacteria; phylum Bacillota; class Clostridia; order Christensenellales; family UBA1242; genus CALVZT01. The sequence continues at coordinate 4,793 of CALVZT010000105.1, read as the reverse complement.
CTGATTTAGCAGTTACTTTGAATGTCTTGTAATACATTTCATTATCATTACTATACAAATCAACAATATCGCCAGCGTTGTAACCTTCAACATTAATGTTTTCAACTTGGCTTAATACATTAATTGTTTTAAATTGTGTTTCCAAAGTGCCAAGCATTGCTTTGACAACAAAACTAGAACTTTCAAAATCGTTTGATATATACAAATTGCCCGCCCCGTCAATCGTAATTTGGCGAGATTGTTCTTCGCTTAATTCAATATTAGGACTTAACATAAATTTATAAGAAAAATTATTTATAAGAGTTTCGTTAGTATCGCTATCTTTGACCTCAATATACTGGGCAAAGTTTTCCGTTGTGCTACCTCTCACTAATGAAATATCTTCACTTACAAAATTAATTGAAGTTGCTCTTTTGATTACCCTTACGCGCACATATTCAACTTTATCACCCTCAGATGTTGTTATTGCAATCGTATCTTCTCCTGGATAGATTGGAGTAATTGTAACCTTACTTCCTTTATCAACATCTTCAACCGAAGAACTAACTGCAACCTTGCCCATAAGACTTACAAATGAACTTTTGTAATTAAAGTTTTTAGGAGCATTATTAACGTTAGCGGTGATCTCCATAGTACCGAGTTCATTATCTCCAATAACAAGGGTAATAACATCATTTTGCGAAGCAATAGATGTTGAAATAGACAAAGATAATTTCTCATATTTGTCTCCACATCCACTTATCATTACACCAACAAAAGCAAGTATTATTAAACTAAAAATTGTAAGTACCTTTTTCATATTTCCTCTTTTATTATTTTGCCAAATACTATATAAAATAATGCATTTATAGGCAAAATATAGTGTAAAAATAACTACCACATATATACTAAATTTGGGTTTGTAATTTCATAAAAATATAATGCAAAAATAATAAATTGTGTAACACAACAACCCTCAACAAAGCAAGCAAAAACTGTATATACTTATACAATATATATTGTAAACTATATACTGTTTTGAGTCAAATAAAAACAGGGGTATTTTAAATCCCTGTTTTTGTCTGGTTAACTAAATAAACTTATAATCATCTAAATTAAATGTCCTATATTTTTCTCCAAAAATCGACCCAGTTCTATATTGTTTAATAACATTTCCATAGTCAGAAGTTTTTGTTACTTTACAATACCCATAATTTGAGTTGGCTACATCTTTATTGTTGCTTGTATTATTTATTATAGGATAAACACCACAAGTATTGATTGGGGCATATATATTACCATTTTGAATATATCTTCCTTCTTTTTCTGCTCCGACTCTTCCAATCATGTAATTTCCACTATAACTTCTTTCAAAACGCACATAATATAATCCTAAAGTATATTTATTAACATGTTTATGGTATAGGGCAGTAAATAAAGAAAATTCATCTTTATATCCTAACACATTAACATTATTTACAGTGTTGCTTGTTATTCCTATTGTGGAGTTTGTATACCCAATAACTTGTCCAGCAACTGGATATATTGAATTTATAGTATTGCGATTGGAATCAAAACCGAAATTATGAGAAATTGTTAGATTAGTTAAAGTATTATTGGATATATTATAGCCTAAAGGAATGTTGTTTGTATAATCTCCTATTAGCCCACCCAAATATACAATAGGTTTAACTTCCTTATCTCCCACCTTCTGATTGCCAAGGGTTATATCTGACACTCCCGTAGCATTAATTATTGGCTTTGAATCATCGTTATATGACTTGTCTTTATAATTCGATGCTCCCATTGCCATATATTGTTCAATAGTAAAATTAGTTTTTGATTGCACCGTTAAATTTGAAACATTACAATAAGTAATATTTAATTTATTTGTATTCTTGCCAACAATACCACCAACTGTAAGAGCCTCTCCACTTTCAACGCTACCAGAAGCATTTAAGTTGCCACCTGTTACATTGCAATATGTAATATTGGCTTCCGTTCCACCACATTGATAAGCAAGAATTCCTCCAACATATGTTGCGTTAGAATTTGCGGTATTAAAGTCTTTTATGGTTGAATTTTTAACATTCAAGTTAAATGCATTATATCCAACTAATCCTCCAGCATATTTTGCTTGCAAGCCTCCTCCTGCAATTACATTAACACTCCATCTTTCTTGTTTTCCACCACCTATTGTTAATGTGCCTCCATTATAACCAACCAAATTACCTGCACATGTTCCTTCTAAAGATAATGATGAGGTATCTATTTCAGCAAAAGCACTGTAATCCACCATTTGTGTATCTTCATCCAATTTCTCAATATTTGATCCAAAAAATTCGATGTTTGTTTTTGAAATTGCACTGCCAATAATTCCTACATTACGCGCTTCAATTGTGCCCCCAAAATCAACTGAAACAAATGAGAAATAGTAAGGATAACTTTGACGAATTTGACCTCCGACGTGCAAAACATTCGCTGATGTATTATTTAATCCAGATTGTCCTATTATAGCACCAGCCGAGGTATTGCCTTCTATCTTTCCCAATTTTATGTTCGCTGTATGAGACGAGAACCAATTCCCAATATCCCATTTCTCATCAACAATACTTGTACTCGTTGATAAGAAAGACATAGATATTATACAATTATCAACCGCCCCAAAAGCCCCACCAGCAATATTAGCTGTAACATCGGTATCGGATCCCAAAGTCGCAGATATTCCGCTTATTTTTCTATTTTCATAGTCGGATTCTCCAAATCCTTGAATATATCCAGCGATACCACCGGCATAAGAAGTAATATTTTTTGGTGCTGAAACATTGATGAGATCTTGTATATCAACTTCTTCAATTGAACCACCGTTACTAGCACAACCAACTATACCACCAGCAAATACTCCGTTATTTTTTTCTGCTCCCGCAGTAACTTTTACTGTTGAAACATTAGCCGTGGTGTTATTAATAGTTAGAGTTTTATTAGCATATCCTACAATACCTCCGGCATAGTTATATGAATCAGTTCCAAGAGCAATACCCTTTACGGTAACATTACCATCAGTAGAAGTACAATCGGTAATAGTAATTAAACCACTTGTCGCATCACATACTATACCACCAGCTCCTGCATTTGCTGTAATATTACCACTAACCTCACAGTCATTGATTTTTGTCGTTTCTGTTGAGCCAATAACACACACTATACCACCTGCCTTGTTGCCTCCTGTAACGGATCCATTTTGAGTACAACTTGTGATATTTACATTTTCACCAGAAATTATACCTACAATTCCACCAATATCTATATCCGCAGTTATATTTGTATTATTGGTAGAGCCTTTTATATTACCATTATTTATGTGACCTACAATACCACCCAAATTAATATTTTTACCTGTTAATCTATTCCATGATGGTTGATTGTCATAATTATAAGAATTATGAATTGAAGCATTTTCTATATATCCTGCAATTCCGCCTAATGATCTATTTGTAGATGCATTTGTATATGTTAAAATTTGTCCATAATTTTCGCCTTCAAAGACTGCTATTGTTCTGTTTTCAGATTTGAGGATGCCCAGTATGCCACCGGCATCTCCATAATATGCTTGTACTGTGCCACTATCCTTATTTACTGCATTTTGAATGATTGTTGAATTTGTTGTATTATTAACATTACCATAACCAAGTATTCCACCAGCTGATCTTCCTCCGTAAATATCACCATTATTATTACAATCTTCTATATAAAGTGTTACATAATAAGAATCTTGAATGTCTTCGCCTGCTCCCGCTTGTCCTACGATACCACCAGCATTTGGTCTAGTTTTATTATCGCTATTAGTTCCAATTCGTGCAGAATTTGTACATCCAATTATTGATACAAGATTTTCATTATCCGATTCTTCTCCAAGGCCAGAACCTATATATCCAACAATACCGCCGATTGCTCCATATGAATCATCTTTATAACTCTCATTTGCACCATTTACTCTGTTTTCATTTGTAATATATGATATTTTCATATTATTTATAGAAGAAACATATCCAACAACACCACCAGCATAATATCCAGTTACAGTTGCACCTGATACAGCAACTTGTTCTGTTTCGTCACCACCTTGTATTGAGCCAGATACTAAGTATCCAACCACGCCACCAGCAACATAGGTAGTTGAAGTACCAACATCAAAGTCCTCACCGTCCTCACCGTCCTCAACATCAGTTTTGCTTCCTGAAATATTCGCCCTTCCACCATTAGTAGTTTCAGCCTCCATAAATGCGACTATACCACCAGCCATTGTATAACCAAGATAGCCGTCATTCAACTTGCCAATTACATCTACTGATGCATAATTTGTCGAACCTATAATTTGTGAACCAACCTTAGTTATATCTGAAATAACTGCCGCTATACCACCACTTACACGAGCATCATTTATTATACCTTTATTTGTAGATCCTTTAATAGTTGAATTGATAACAAGTGCTGCAATACCACCAGCAAATGAATCACCATCAATACCTGCTTGGCCAAAATTGTGACAATTGTTGACAGTAGAATCTTTAAGTACGGCAACTATACCGCCATCCATTGTACCATCTATATATTTAGCGTAATTAATACAATTATCTATTAGACTTCCGCCTGTTGCATATGCAACTATACCGGCAGATACAAATTCCTTGCTTGTTCCACCACCGATAACAATGTCTGTTGTATCGTATGTGACTTCCCCTGTTTCTGTATCAGTAGAAACTTCATAGATTGAATTGTAACTAAGATATATAGTTGAATTTTCTATATATCCT
>CALVZT010000104.1 GCA_944372595.1 uncultured Clostridia bacterium | reverse complement strand
TATATCCCCATTCAACTGGACGATTATCTGGATTCCAATTTGCATTCCAGCCACTTGGCTTATTTTTTTCAGTACATTCGCAATAAATAGTTAATGAAGTGCAACCATAAAATGCTGAACTTCCAATACTTGTCACATTTGATGGTATTTTTATTGATGTTAATAATTCACAATTATAGAATGCATAATCTCCAATACTTGTTACACTATTTGGTATTTTTACCGATGTTAATGAAGTACAATCCCTAAATGCAGAACCTCCAATACTTGTCACACTTGATGGTATTTTTATTGATGTTAACGCACTACAACCACTAAATGCTCCACTTCCAATACTTGTTACACTGTATGGTATAACAATGTTTTGTAGTTTTGTATGATTTTTAAATCCATTATTGGCAATACCAACAACTGGTAGATTATTATACTCATAAGGTATAACTATTTTTGTTAAATTACTAACACTACTACTATCGGATACTAAATATCCTGTGCCTTCGGTATTTAATGTATATGTTAATCCCTCCGTTGGTACATATCCCCATACAACTGGACAATTATCATGATTCCAGTAACTATCCCAACCAGATGACCAATTATCACGTTCACAATAAATAATTAAATTGTTACAATCTCGAAATGCAAAATCACCAATATTAACCACACTAGATGGGATAAAAATGGATGTTAACGCACTACAACCACTAAATGCAGAATCTCCAATACTTGTTACACTATTTGGTATATTGATTAATGTTAATGTATTACAACCAATAAATGCATAGTTTCCAATATCCGTTAATCCATCTTCAATTGTTACTGAAGACAAATTTTTACAAGAAGAAAATGCGGAGTTTTTAATACTTGTTACTGATGATGGAATATTAATAGATGTTATTGATGAACATCCTGCAAAAGCAGAATATCCAATGCGTGTTACGCTGTGAGGTATTATAAAAGATTCTAAAGCACTGCAACCATCAAATGCATGATCATTGATATTTATTATGCTATTTGGAATAATTACCTTTTTTAAATTAACATGGTCTTTAAATGCATCAATTTTGATTTCTGTAACTGGCAAATTATCATAAATCAACGGGATACATATTTCTAATAATTGCTTTGTTTTTTCGTTGCCTGATACAACATATCCTGTTTTGTTTTCATTCAACTTGTAAGACAACCATACAGTTGGTTCATAATTCCATTCAACAGGTCGATTATCTGGATTCCAATAATTACTCCAAGCAGATAGTTTTTCTGTACCTTTACAATATATGTATAACGCACTACACCCACTAAAAGCATAATTCCCAATGGTTGTTACATTTAATGGGATAATAATTGATGTTAATGAATTGCAATTATTAAACGCTTGTACTCCAATAGTTGTTACACTATTAGGTATAATAATTGATATTAATGAACTACATCCTTCAAATACGTAATTTCCAATGTTTGTTACATCTTCATTTATTACAACATTAGATAAACTATAACAATTGCGGAATGTGTAATCTTCAATATTTTTTATACTTGATGGTATTGTGATTGATAATAATGAACTGCATCCTTCAAATGCTGATTCTCCCATCGTTGTCAAGTTTGATGATATATTTGCTGATATTAAAGAACTGCAATTTTTAAATACAAAGTCTCCGATACTGGTAACATTATATGGAATCACAATTGATTCTAATGAATTACAATCCATAAAAGTGTAATTCGAAATATTAGTGATAGCATTTGATATATTAATTGATGCAAGCAAATTACAATTACTAAAAGCGCCTTCGCCAACATTAGTTACATTATCTGGCATATTAATTGAAGTCAATGCATCACACTCAGCAAATGCATAATTTCCTATACTTAACAAATCATCAGGCATCGCTATCGAGGTTAATACACCACAACCACTAAATGCATAATCTCCAATGCTGGTTATATTATGAGGTAAGATAATTTTTTGTAAACTGGTGTGATCTTTAAAAGCATTTATTCCAATCTCTGTAACTGGAAGATTGTTATAAGATAATGCAATACAAATTTCTGTTAATGATTTCGTGTTTTCGTTGCCTGATACAATATACCCCGTTCCGCTATCATTTAACTCATAGATTAGAGTCTCAGTAGGTAAATATCCCCAAGTAATTGGACGCTCATCGGAATTCCAATTAACACTCCAACCTAATGCGGTTTCTTTGCTTTCACAATATATGTATAAATTAGTGCAACCACTAAAAACATAACTTCCAATGCTTGCAACACTTGATGGAATAACTACTGAAATTAATGAATTACAATTATTAAAAGCATAATTCCCAATACTAGTTACACTGTTTGGTATTGTTACTGATGTTAATGAACTACAATTATTAAAAGCATAATTCCCAATACTAGTTACACTGTTTGGTATTGTTGCTGATGTTAATGAACTACAATTTTCGAATGCCAAATATCCAATATCGATTACACTATTTGGTATTTCTATTAATGTCAATGAATTACAATCACGAAATGCAGCCCTTCCTATTGTAGTTACACTTAATGGTATTTCTACCGATGTTAATGAAGTACAACCATCAAAAGCTTGTGACTCAATAGTTGTTACATTATTAGGTATAATGACTGACGTCAAAGAACTACAATTTTGAAACGCAGAAGTCTCTATAATGGTTACGCTTAATGGTATTTCTATTGTTGTTAATGAAGTACAACCATCAAAAGCTTGTACTCCAATGGTTGTTACACTATTAGGTATAGTAACGCGTAATAATGAAGTACAATTGAAAAATGTTCCATCTATGCTTGTTACACCATTAGGTATTTCTAATGATACCAACGAGCTACACCCCATAAATACACCATTTCCAAAACTTGATAAGCTTGGTGGCATTTCTGCAGATGTTAGCAAACTACAATTAGCAAACGCATAATCTCCAATTGTTGTTACTCTACTTGGTATAGAAACAGATGTTAAAGCACTACAATTATTGAATGCTCTTGCTCCAATTTTTTCTACACTAGCAGGAATAACAATTCCATCACTAGTTAATGAAACACACCCGTTAAACATTAAGTTGTTAATATAAACCAAATCATTTGGCAAAACAACATTAGTTAAATTTGAACATTCAGAGAAAATCCCTTCACCAATGTATTCAACTCCACTTTCTGGTAAAATTGCAGTTTTTAAAGTTGAACTTTGAAATGCACCATGATCTATTGTTTTAATGGTGTCTGGTAAAATAATTGAATCTATTTGAGCCTCATTAAAAGCACGATTCCCTATTGACTCAACTTTTCTTCCATATATTTTACTTGGAACTACAATGTCTTTATCTGTACCAATAAATTCAGTAATCTCACCTTTTAACCAATTGAATTTGAATTGACTAGCATCAGTTGTTACATAAGTATTGCCACCTACTACAATCTCAGTACTTTGACAAGCAGAAACTATAGCAATTATTGGTAATATTAAAACAATGAGTAAAAAATATTTAAATTTTTTCATTATATACCTCATTAATTATTTTGTGTAATACCATAATAATTATATATATATAGTAAATCATTTTTTTGTCGAATTGTCAAATATATAAATAAACCATACAAATAAATAGTTAATAAATTCATCGTTTTTTATTTAAGCAAAAAATTTTGCTTTAAAATAAAAAATGCCTATAAACTTAGGCATTTTTTTAATTTCCTGTATATTCCCATTCTACTGGACAGTTACGATAATTCCAACTCTCACCCCAACCTGATGGTTGAGTTTTTGCTCTACAATATATTATAGCCGTCGTTTCTGGTATCATAAATGCAAGGTTATCAATTTTTGTAACGCTTGCTGGAATAATTACCTTTGTTATTATTTCACTAACAAATGCTATTGAAGCAATATATTCAAGGCCTTCTGGTAAAAAGTTTATAACAGTAAGACCCGTATCATAAAAAGCTGCTTCAATAGTTTTTAAAGTTGAAGGCAATTCAACTTTTTGCAGATTTTTACAGAAAGATAATAGCCCTGTTGGCAAAGTTGTAACTCCTTCACCGACTATAATTTCTATTAATGATTTACAATTAGCAAAAGTATTTATTCCCCAATCTTGTACACTTCCGGGAATTGTTACAGATGTTAGAGCACTAGAAGCAAAAGCACCATAACGTCCATCAAGCATATCCTCAAATTTGCCAGAAGTAGTAAATCCTATTCTTTCGATAGAATAAGGAATAATAACATTTTTTAATTTGGTAAAATTATAAAACGCCTCATCATCAATTGCTACTACTAATTTATTATTATACTCATATGGTATAATAATTTTTGTCAAATTGTTCTTTGCAGTTTCATTACCAGATACTATATAACCTGTCTCATCATCATTTAATTCGAATGTAAAATATGTATCGGCTGTAGGTATGTATTCCCATACAACAAGACGATTGTCTGGATTCCAATTATCATTCCATCCATTAGGCTTAGAACTTGCTCCGCAATAAATTACTAAATTATTGCAATTATCAAAAGCATTATTACCTATTGTTGTAACATTTTTAGGAATGGTAAAATGAATTTGAGAAATATTAACAAACGCTGAACTTCCTATACTAGTTAAGGTGCTTGGTAATTTTAAATTTATTAATGCACTACACTCATTAAATGCTAAATCACCTATGCTTGTTACATTACCATTAATCGTTACATTAGATAAATTTGCACAATTATTAAATGTACTATCCTCAATTATTGTTACTTTGCTTGGTATTGATATATTAGTAAGTCCACTATATGCAAATGCCGAACTACCTATTGTTGTTAGACTAGTTGGTAATGCGATTGTTGTTAATGCACTACATCCACTAAATGCTGAATTACCTATGCTTGTTACCTCACCGTCAATCGTTGCATTAGATAAATTTGCACAATTATTAAATGTATTATCCTCAATTATTGTAACTTTGCTTGGTATTGATATACTAGTAAGTCCACTATTTGCAAATGCATAATCTCCTATTGTATTTAAAGTACTTGGCAATTTTATAGTTGTTAATGCCTTACATCCTCTAAATGCCGAACTACCTATTGTTGTTAAACTAGTTGGTAATGTTATTGTTGTTAATGCTGTACATCCACTAAATGCTGAACTTCCTATATTTGTTACATTGCCATTAAATGTTACACTTGATAAACTAATACAATTACTAAATGTACTATCATTAATTGTTGTAACTTGACTTGGTATTTTAATACTAGTAAGCCCACTATTTGCAAATGCTGAATTTCCTATTGAAGTTAAACTAGTTGGTAATGTTATTGTTGTTAATGCCGTACATCCACTAAATGCTGAACTACCGATAGTTGTTAAAGTGTTTGGTAAAGTTAAGGCAGCTAAATTGTTACATTTACTAAATGCCGAGTCTCCGATAGTTTTTATTCTTCCTTCAAACACAACACTTACTAAACTAGTGCAATTACTAAATGTACTATCACTAATTGTTGTCACTTTAGTTGGTATTTTAATATTAGTAAGCCCACTACTTGCAAATGCACTTTCTCCAATATTAGTTATTGAATATGGTATAATAACAGATTGCAAATTGGTGCAATTTTTAAAACCATTATTTTTAATTTCTAATACTGGCTTTCCTTCATATTCATATGGTATTACAATTTGAGTTAAATTTCTGGTGTTTTCATTGCCAGATACAACATACCCTGTTTGGTCATTGTTTAATGTATATGTTAATCCTTCCGTTGGTACATATCCCCATACAACTGGACGATTATCTGGATTCCAATTATTATTCCATCCGTCAGGCTTAGAACTTGCTTCGCAATAAATTATTAATTGGTTGCAATTATCGAATGTATCCTCCCCTACAGTAGAAACCGAAATCGGAATAACTATATTAGTTTGCAAAATTCCTTTGAATGCCTCACTACCAATGCTTATTAATGTATTTGGTAAAGTTATATCAGTTAATGCACTACATCCGCTAAATGCTGAATTACCTATGCTTGTTACATCACCATCAATCGTTACATTAGATAAATTTGCACAATTACTAAATGTACTGTCATTAATTATTGTAACTTGACTTGGTATTAATATACTGGTAAGCCCAGTGCTTTCAAATGCTGAACTTCCTATTGTTGTTAACCTAGTTGGTAATATTATGGTTGTTAATGCCGTACATCCACTAAATGCCGAACTACCTATTGAAGTTATACCTTCACCTAATGTAACTGAACTTAATTTACTAAATCCACTGAACATATTATCTGGGATAGAGCCAACACTTCCTGGAATTGTAACTTCTTCTAAATTAATACATCCACTAAACATTGTTATGTTAATACTAGTTAATTCTGCTAATATAGTAACTACTTTTAAAGAAGTACAATTTTTAAATAAATAATCTCCTATAGTTGTTATTTTGCTTGGTAATGTTATCTCTTCAAGTCCACTACTTGCAAATGCTGAATTACCAATGCTTAATAATGTATTTGGTAAAGTTATATCAGTTAATGCACTACATCCTCTAAATGCTGAACTACCTATTGTTGTTAAATTATTTGGTAATGTTATTGTTGTCAATGCACTACATCCACTAAATGC
>CALVZT010000103.1 GCA_944372595.1 uncultured Clostridia bacterium | reverse complement strand
TAGGAATGCTTGCTACTAATGATGTTTTTTCTAATATGCCTACATTTATGATTGTTTTTTTGGTATTCTTTTTCTTGTTCCATTTAGCACCGTTATGGATATGGCTAAGCAATGTTATTACTGCAGGTGTTCAGCACAAAAATATTGAATACGCTCTTACTACAAAAAGAATTATAATTCGCTCAGGCATTGTAGTTGATATTAAAAACATCTATTATATGGACATTCAATCAGTTAATGTTAAAGTTGGTTTGTTAGATAGAATGTTAAAAGTTGGAGATATATATATCACAACTAAATTAGAGAAAGTAGTATTGTATGATATAACTAATCCTTATCTTATAACAAATAAACTTCAAAAGATAACTAACGACATAAAAACTGATATGTATTATCCTAACGCAATGCGACCAAGCGAAAATCAAGGATATAAAACAAAATATCAAGCCAATATTAAAGATGAAAAATAAAAAATGCTGTCAAGCATTTTTATTTTTATAGAATTTTTTAAAAACTAATTTTCTATCGTCAATGATGTAAAAGATATTAAAATAAACAATTAAAAATGTTATATATAAAACAAGAAATGGAGCATATGGTAGGCCCAATATGATTTGAACATCATTATTTGGCATAAAGTACATTGGGTCTGCTTCGATTTTTAATAGATAAATTTCTACAAAAGCATATGTTAGAATAATTAAAAAATAAATTGCTTCTTTCCAAATAGATTTATATTCAAATTTAACAAATCGAAGCGTTATTAATGAAATTGACATAATAAGCAACAAACTGTGTGTTGCAATAGAGTATAAATTTTCGAACAATATGTATTGATTATTAAAACCAACACTTGGGTATGCAAAAAATATTAATGCAGTAAGTAATGCAGTAATGCTACAAAAATTGTAGTAATTTCTATTGTTTATAATTACACTTATCATTAATGACCAGCAAGCAATTGCACACCAAGGACGTGGTAGGAGAATATACATAATCGAATTAAAAGTCGGATTAGTTGCTTTGTATAAATTAATAATCCTTCTTGTTATTTCAAATATTAATATCAAACTTGCTAATATAATAAAATAAATGCGCTTTGCCTTTGTTGATTTTTTTCTAAGTAAAAATGTGGCTGTTAGAATAGTTGCTACACATAACAAAAGAACAAGTATGTGAAATAGTCCCCATTGTCCGTTTTTTGATGGGTTAGGATAAGAACTTAAAATCCATTCAGAAAAAGTCATATTAGGCTCCTTATATTTTTATACAACAAAAATAACTCATATTAGTATATTTATCAATTCAATATTAACACATTGTATATATAAAAAAAACAATTTGTCAATATTTTGAAAAAAACAATTTATTTTTGTTTATATTAAATAAATATATTGTTTATAAAAAAAATAGTTTGATTGTTTGAAAACAATATGTATAATAAAAAAAGAGAAAGGGGGAAATATATATGAGGAAAAGACTTTTTATTACATTAGCACTAGTTTTGATGGTGGGTATATTTGCAGGGGCTATGTTTGGTTGCAACAAGGACAAAGCACAAGCATATGCTTTCAGTAATAATCGTGAAATATATGCTTTTTCCATTGTATCTGGGTTAGAGCTTGCACTCGATAATAATCTAGTTGGAGCAAAAGCAACTCAGTCAGAATTTGACAATATGGTGGACTCAATACATTCATACTTACCGTCATTTGAAGGCTTTTTGGGAAATGAGAATTTGATTATTCCACAAGAAGTTCAATCTGATAAAGCAGAGTATGCTAAGTTAATGAATGTAAATTATACCGATATGGTTGGCAATAGTCACAACTACAAGATATATTATAACGAAACCGTGCCTTCGCAAAATAATCGCCCTTGGGAAGATGAAGATGATGATGAAATAGAAACTCACATTGAAGGAATAATTATTTTGAATGGCAACACTTATAATTTAGTAGGCAATAAAGAAATTGAAAATGATGAAACAGAAATTGAGTTTCAAATACAGGTTGATGCTGATAAAAGAATAGAAATCAAACAAGAAACAGAAAATAACGAACAAGAATTTGAATATTCGCTTTATTATGGATCAAATCTTGCATATAGCACTTCTATCGGTATAGAAGTCAAAAACGGACAAATCGAATTTGAAACGGAGTATGAATCTCAAAATCAAAATATGGAATTGGAGGTTAAGCAAGACAGAAACAACGCTAACCGTTTCTATGTAGAATATGAAATTAATAAAAAAGAATATAGAATAACAATTGACAAACAACTTAATGGAAGTGATGTGAAATATACGTACACAATGGATAATTATAGTACAACAAAAACGGCATAAAAAAAGATGTTTAACATCTTTTTTTTAATTTAATATCCAAAGAGCAGTATTTAAAGAAGTTGCAAGGTACAACCATATTGGGTAAATAACCGATAAAAAGTAATACCATTTGTTATTTTTAACTATTTCATTAACTAGTAAAGTGCCAAAGAAGGCGTTT
>CALVZT010000102.1 GCA_944372595.1 uncultured Clostridia bacterium | reverse complement strand
AAAAGTATTGATCAATAGAATGTTAAATAGAAGAACTTGCAGACAATGTGCTCATATTACTAGCACTGACTGGTTAGATGGTAAAACCGTTTGTCCAAAGTGTGGTGGTGAGTTGTATCAAAGGGATGATGATGTATTAGAAGCAATTAATACAAGATTAGAAAATTATGACAAACAGACAAAACCTTTGATTGAATTTTACGGAAAAAAAGGTATTTTAAGTACAGTTAAAGGTCAAGACAAAGTCGAAGACACGTTTGCACTAGTAGATAAAGAAATTCAAAATCTTATTAGAGGCAAGTAATGATTACAGTTAAAAGCGTTGAAGAGATAGAATTAATGCGCAAGGCGGGTAAGCTTACCCACGATACATTAATTCTTCTTGAAAAGGCAATTGCTCCTGGGGTTACAACAAAACAACTTGACGAACTTGCATATTCGTATATAATAAGAAATGGAGGCAAGCCAAGTTTTAAAGGTTACGGTGGTTTTCCTGGTAGCATTTGTACTTCAATAAATGAACAAGTTGTTCATGGAATTCCCGGTAATATTGCTTTGAAAGAAGGTGATATTATAAGCATCGATGTGGGAGTTTGCTATAAGGGCTACCACGGAGATAGTGCAAGGACTTTTGCAGTCGGCAAAATTTCAGCACAAAAACAAAAACTTATAGAGGTTACCAAACAAAGTTTTTTTGAAGGTATAAAAAACATTAAAGCAGGTAGTTTTGTTGGGGATATTTCCTCACAAGTTCAGCGATATGTTGAAAAGCACGGCTTTTCAGTAGTCAAAGATTTAGTTGGTCATGGCATTGGTAAACATTTACACGAAGACCCTTCCGTACCAAATTATGGCTTTGCAGGGCTTGGTCCAAGACTAAGCGAAGGAATGACAATTGCAGTAGAACCAATGGTTAACGTTGGAACGGATAAAGTTCATTTCAGCAAAGCAGATGGCTGGACAGTTACTACCGCTGATGGACAACCATCAGCACATTACGAAAACACTATACTCATATTAGCAGATGGCGTTGAAATCTTAACTTAATAGGGAGTCAATATGGATACAGTAACAGTGGGGAGTGTGGTTATATCAACTGCGGGTAGAGATAAAGGTCAACTATATATCGTTAAAGAAGTAATTAATGATTATGTAATGCTAATAAATGGCAAAGGTAAAACATTATTAAACCCAAAGAAGAAAAATATTAAACATATCCATAATACTTATAACCAGATTGAGTCCATAAAGGAAAAGTTATTAAAAAAACAAAAATTGCTTGACAATGATATCAATAGTGCAATTAGTAAGTTTATAAGCGAAAAAAAGGAGTTTGTATGCCAAAATCGGACTGTATAGAAACAGAGGGCGTGGTTACTGAGGTTCTTAGAAATGCAAAATTCAAAGTGCGTCTAACAAATGGACACATAATTGATGCTTACATTTCTGGTAAACTCAGAATGAATTATATTAAAATTCTTGAAGGTGATCACGTAAAACTTGAAATGAGCCCATACGATTTGACCAAGGGAAGAATTACTTGGCGTGGAAAACAAAATTAAGGAGAAAAAGAAGATGAAAGTGCGTCCATCAGTTAAACCTATTTGCGATAAATGCAAGGTTATAAAAAGAGAAGGTAAAGTAATGGTTATTTGCTCAAAGAGCAAAAAACACAAACAAGTTCAAGGTTAAAAAAACCGTTGTGAAGGCGGCTGACTATTTTTTATAGTTCTTCGTAACGTTTATATAAATTAAAAATTATTTACAAATTATTTTTGGAGGAAAATTATGGCACGTATTGCTGGTGTAGATTTACCACGTGAAAAGCGTCTTGAAATCGGTCTAACTTACATCAAAGGTATTGGTAGAGTAACATCTAACAAGATTTTGCAAGCTACTGGTATTAGTCCTGACATTAGAGTTAAAGACTTGACAGAAGCTGACGTTGCTAAATTACGTGAGTATATTGACCACAACCTTACAGTTGAGGGTGATTTGCAAAGAGAAGTAGCGCTAAATATTAAGAGATTATCTGAAATTGGTTGCTATCGCGGTATTCGTCACCGTAAGGGCTTACCTGTTAGAGGTCAAAGCACAAAACAAAATGCTAGAACTAGAAAAGGTCCTAAAAAGACCGTGGCTAAGAAGAAAAAATAAAGGAGTACATTATGGCTGTTGTTAAAAAAACTAAGAAAAGAAAGTCAACAAAAAACATTGACAAAGGTGCAGTACATATTCAAGCATCTTTTAATAACACAATGGTTACTTTTACTGATGCCGTAGGCAATACAGTATCTTGGTCAAGTGCCGGTAGTTTGGGATTCAAAGGTTCTAGAAAAAGCACTCCTTTTGCTGCTCAACAAGCCGTTGAGGCTGCTGCTAAGGCTGCAAAAGAACAAGGTATAAAATCAGTTGAAGTTTACATTAAAGGGCCTGGTAACGGTAGAGAGTCTGCAATCAGAGCACTCGCTACTGCAGAGATTGATGTTACAAAAATTCAAGATGTATCACCAATTCCTCACAAT
>CALVZT010000101.1 GCA_944372595.1 uncultured Clostridia bacterium | reverse complement strand
AACGTTATCATTATAATGCAAAGTTAATTATTTGTCAATTACAAATAAAAAATACCTTAAACTAAGGTATTTTCATTTTTTTATCAGTTTTTTAACTTCAATTATTTTTTAACCACATAACAAAAAACATAAAAAATAATACTATTCACTAAACTATTGTGTTACACAAATCAATTTTTGATAAAAACAAAATTGATTACACAAAAAAATCAAATCTATATTATAATTAAACAAAAAAACCACCTTGAAGGTGGTTTTTTTATTCTTCTTTATTATCTGTGTTATTTTGAATATCGTCTTTGACCTCTTCTATAATTTCGGTAAGGCTATCTCCTCCGTTTGGATTATTAAACACACCAAATATAATTAATAAAGCAATTAGTATTGACAATAATCCAATAGTAATTGTTTTGTCAAATGGTTTGCCGATTATACTAAATATTATGTCTATCAGTAATACTAATCCTGCTGATAGACTTATCCAAAAATCATAACTCTTCAACTTGTTTTTGAGATTCATCTTTTTTCTTTCTCCTTTTTATAAGAACAGCATTTTTAATGTCATCAATATCGTTTTTTAACTCGTTAACAACTCCTAGATGTTCGTTAAGTTGATTAATAGTTGCTTGATATTTTTTTTCACGATTGGCGCTATCTTTGAGTTGAAATATAAGCAACCCCAAAAACATAACTGCCCATATACCATTGCTAATTGCGAGTTTAAAAATTTCTTCCCACATAACGTTACCTATTATTCATTCTTGCTAACAAATCATAATATTTGTTGCCTAATTGCTCCTTGTAATAAGTAGCATTATTTTTAAGTTCATTTAATGCTGTTGCTTTATTAAAATTGTTAAAATAGTCAAGTGCTACATTAAACTTGTCTTGATATTTAAGACTATACAAAGCATTGATGCCGTATTTTTCAATAAATTCAGCAACATCTAATTGTTGAGAAATTGAATCGTTTTTAATAGAAGCATCTTGTTTTTCCTTTGACAAATTATACTCTGCTTCTTTCTCGGCAATTTCATTATTGTATTTAATAACTTCTTGCTGTTTTTGATAAAGTTCATCATTGATTTCTTTTATCTTTTCGTTTAATTTAACTGCATAAGCAATGTCATAATCACTTAACGCTTTTTGTTTGCTTGATTCTAATTCGCCAAGTTGGGTATTAAGATTATTTATTGCAGTTGATAATTCTTTGTCAATAGCCATATATTCGTCTATTTTTTCTTTTTCAAAAGCATCAATTTGATTAATTATTATGCTTGATCTACCAAGGCCACGTTTAAGCGCTTCATCACTTGCGACTTGTTTTCGTTCTTCATACAATTTATCGAGATTACTTTTCTGAGTCTCGGCAGAAGATTTAACATTCTCAATTGATGCGTTTATGTTATTTTTAGAATTTTCTGCCTCATTGATAATAGAATCAATTTCGTTTTTCTTTTCCTCAGCCAATGAATTTTCAGCATCTTGTTTTATTTTGTCTTGGTCAATTTCAATGTTATCAAGTTTTTCAAATTTAATAGAAGAATCACTATTATTAGAATTTGTATCAAAAGACATATCATATTTATTATCAATTTGACTAAATTGATCACTTAAAGAAGTATCAGATTCTTTTTTGTTATTTGTTGAATCTATTTGTTCGAGGATTCTTTTTTCGTCCTCATCAGAAAATTTGTATTGGTACATACCATTTCCTCCATAATAATTGTTGGATTGAATGAATTGCAAAAAATAATTTTTTATAAATTGACTATTGTGTAATTTTTTTTTATACTTTTTTCTTTTATGTTGACAATGCATAGGTGTCATCTTTGATAAATATTTTTCCTTCGTATTCATAATAAATTTTGCCATAAAGCAAATACATATTATCACAATCAAAATCAATTTCTACTTCGCCCACATACTCCCATAATTGATTAGAATACACATTACTACTAGATGACGTTCCAAATGGAACATCGGTTCTATTATAAAATTTTTTATAATTTTTACCATTATAGTTAAATACAAATACCACTAATTGAGTTCTGTCACAATCAGTGTAAAATCCAAATGCCGCATCACCTTCACATAAATACGCATTTTCAAAAAGCATTGTTTCATTAGCCCATCTATGCATGGTATTCATAAAAAGTATTTTGCCGTCGTAAGCAATTAAAAATTCCATAGTTGGATAATAACTTGTTCTTGGAACATCCGAATCAAAATATGAAATTCCTGCCTCGTTAATAATTTTTATATTTAAAGGCTTATTATTACGAGAAAAAGCTGAGTTTACAACACCACCTGCTGATGGTGTCGATGTTTTGCCGTTATAATCAAAATAAACATATCGAAGGTAATTCGCTAATGATGTTCTAGCTATTTCTATCAATACACCACAAGCAGCTCCTTGGTAACATGCCTGCACTGAATCAAAAATATAATAATTATGTTCAAGTGGCACCAAAGGATCAAAGTTATAAACTACACTGTCAGTATTTATCCGATATATACATGATGACTTTCCAGATTCTCT
>CALVZT010000100.1 GCA_944372595.1 uncultured Clostridia bacterium | reverse complement strand
GGCACCAAAGGATCAAAGTTATAAACTACACTGTCAGTATTTATCCGATATATACATGATGACTTTCCAGATTCTCTACCTGAAAAATAAATAAACGGATTTCCCTCAACGTTTTGAATAATTCCATCAACCAACTCATATTTATCACCACATAAATAAACCGCATTAGGATTAAGATTTTCTTCTGAATATACCACATCAGTAAAAGTTGAAGGAATATCAACCCCACCAACAATATCTTCAATGTAACAAATATCACGACAATTACAAAATGTTGCGCTTAACTTTTCTCTATTGCGAGAAAATTGAAATTGTCCCTTAGGTGTTGCTGTATGTACTTCTAATCCACTAACATTAACATTTATATATTCCACACTAAGACTATGTTGTTCGTTAGTTGGAACGAATTCTACCCAAGTAAAAATCATTTCAGAATTAGCTATGTAATCAAAATCAAATATAAATGTATCGCTATTTGCTGTTGTTACATCATCATACAAAACGATTTTGTCGTCTATATAAAAATTAATTCTATACTTTTTAGGAGTGTTATCACTATATAATTTAATGTTATATTTGAAATTATATTTTTTTGATGTTAATAATTGGAATTTAATACGACGACTGGTTTGAGTACCAGTATGCAATACAGCAATTCTATCAGTAAATTTGGCAACATAATCCAATTCCCCACTTGATTCGATCATACTTCGCATTTCTGCAATTGAGATAACATTTGTACCATCGCTCAAATTACCATTTATATGTGCAGTTCCTGAGATATATAAATCCTTCCATTTATTTGTTGAATTGCCCAAATCGACACTATCAGTTAATTGAGGTTGAAATTTTGAGCCATTCAATGTAATAGTATGCCAAATGTCACCACCTATAGAAATTTTAGTAGAATCAATAGTCATCAAATTGCTATAATTCGAACTATTATTAGGTTTGGCGACAAGTCCACCACCATCATCTATTTCGATAAAATTAAATTTTTTTACACCCGTTATATTTTGCCATTCGGAACCAGTTGACACATAATCACTATTAACAATATCTTTTGCACATACTGTTTCTCCCAAAGATTCTATAACATCGTCTGCATATACATTTTCATAAAAATTGTAATTAAGTTTGTAGGGAGAATTAAGAGTTGTGTTTTTTAGCATAACAAAATGAAATGTTAAAAAATCTGAATATGGCTTTTTAAAATATATTTCAAAACACGCATCGTTTTCCGAAACAGGATTTTTGACGTAATTTATGTACAAATATTCATCAAACATAGAGTTTCCTGCAATTCGCTTAAATAAAAGAGTTGATTCTTCGCCAATTGAAACTGTATAAGTCAATTGATAAATTACCATTCCATCTCTATGAAAATTTTCATAATTTACATTTGAAATCATAAAAATTATGTCAACGGAATTACTTTGACCAGGTATTTGTCCGCTTTCAAAAATTTTATTATAATAATGAATAACTCCATCAATTATGAATCGTTTACCTTTTAATTCATTAACCTCGTTAATTGATATTGAATTGTTTCCATCACTTAAATAACCTGATAAAAATAAATTTTTAAATTGTTGCGTTTGTGTACCAAGATCAATACTATTGTTAGTTTCAGAATGAATGCTTTGATTGGGACTAATTACAATGCCGTTTTCTGTATCATTAGCATTTCTAAAATAGTATTCATTTGAATTAAACGTTGTACTTTTTGTACTTGCATTGCCTTTAATGTAAGTTATCATAGTATCACTATTGTCTGTGATTTTTATACCCTTGTCATCGTTATTACTACTTTGTACTATAACGTCATCCAAAAATGTTTTTTCTCCATCAATATCTTGATTGGTAGTTGTGTCAACTACGCCAAGCGATATCTCTTCACTAATGTTACTTATTTGAGAATTAAGTGAGGTAATATCTGATTGAATAGATTCTATATTACTTGACATTGATTGTATGTTCTCTGTATTAGCGCCGATATTTTCGCTATTTTCATCGGTTTTTTGTGCCAGAGTAGATAAATCTTGATCATGACTACTTATTTGGGTGTTGATGGAAATTAATGTGTTATCAATATTAGATATACTAGAATTGATATTATTAATTTGACTATTTATAGAATTTATGTTGTTAGTATTGGTTTTAATATTTTGCTTATTTGTTGCAATTTGGGTTGTATTACTAGAAATTGATGTTTGAGCAGTTGATACAGATGCTGATAATGTATTTACTTCATTTTGAAGTTGTGTAACATCTATTCCACCACTTATCTCGTTTCTTATATTAGCTATATCCTGAGTGTTTTTATTAACA
Source organism: uncultured Clostridia bacterium (assembly GCA_944372595.1). Taxonomy (GTDB): domain Bacteria; phylum Bacillota; class Clostridia; order Christensenellales; family UBA1242; genus CALVZT01. The sequence continues at coordinate 262 of CALVZT010000100.1, read as the reverse complement.
TTTTTTTTGTTGATGCGGACATTATTTTCTAATTCATTAACTTTAATATATGCTATTTTACCATAATCGGTATCATTATCTATTTTCATACAACACCCAAATATACTTTTGGAGGAGTAATTCTCGCTTCACCAGTAGTTGATATTATATTTAATGATAACTGCTTAGCTCTTTTATTGATTCTTATACGATTACTTCCCTGCTTAATACTATATTTTTTTATTTTGTTATCACACTTGACTTCTAGTTCGCATGGATAATC
>CALVZT010000099.1 GCA_944372595.1 uncultured Clostridia bacterium | reverse complement strand
TTAGTGTGTTTAATATTTTGATTAATATTCATTATATAGAAAATTGTTTGATATATTTTTTTTTGTCTAAAATTATATAGAGGTTGAGATGAATAATAAAGAAAAAGATAAATTATATTGCAAATATGTTGAAGCTAGATTGCCGGAAAGAAAATTTTTTCCATCACTATTATATTCCTTTTTGATAGGTGGAACTATTTGTTGTATTGGGCAGGGAATAAGTGATTTATTGTTATGGGGATTTCCGTCTATGACAAAAGAAGTCGCACAAGTTTATATGTTGATTATCCTAATTTTTCTTGCTTCGTTTTTAACAGGTATTGGAGTTTTTGATAGAATCGCTTTGATAGCAGGGGCAGGTACAATTGTACCAATAACTGGGTTTTCAAATTCAATCGCAAGTCCGGCCATTGAGTTTAAAAATGAAGGAATAATATTTGGACTATGTGTTAAGATGTTTTCAATTGCTGGTCCAGTAATTGTATGTGGAATTGTAGCAAGTGTTGGTGTTGGATTAATCTATTGGATAGTGGGGTTATTTTGATGATAAAAAAAATAGGAGATACAATTATATTCAAAAACAATCCTACAATTATTGCAGGATGTTCTGTGGTTGGACCAAAAGAAAAGAATAGTTTGCTTAATAAGTATTTTGATAAAATTATGCAAAATGATATTTGTGGTGAAAAAACTTATGAAAAAGCCGAAAGAAAATTTATGGAACATGCAATCACTGGTGCCATAAAAAAGGCAGGTTTAACAACTAATGATATTGATTTTTTGATTAGTGGTGATTTGTTAGATCAAATAATTTCTTCTAATTTTGTAGCTAGAATTTTAAATACTAGTTTTATTGGTATATTTGGAGCTTGTTCAAATATGTCACTTAGTTTAGCATTAGGAGCATGTATAATTGAAGCAGGAGTGGCAAATTATGTTGCATGTGCAACTTCAAGCCACTTTTCAACAGCCGAGCGACAATTTAGATTTCCGCTTGAACTTGGTTGCCAAAGGCCTCCAACTGCGCAATGGACAGTAACTGCTTCGGGATGTAGTATATTATCTAATAATCAAAAAGGTCATAAAATAATTGGTGCAACTATTGGTAAAGTTGTAGATTTTGGAATAAATGATGTCAATAATATGGGAGCAGCAATGGCACCTGCTGCTGCGGACACATTAGATAGATTATTTAAAGATACAAAAACAACACCCAAAGATTATGATTTAATTGTTACTGGTGATTTGGGTAAATTGGGAAGTGAGTTGCTTTTGGATTTGTTAGAACAAAAAGGATACTCTAACATTCAAAATCACAGAGATTGTGGTCAGATTATATATTCAGACACACAAAAATCTTATATGGGAGGAAGCGGTTGCGGATGTGGTGCATCGGTTTTTAATTCGTATTTTCTTGATAAATTAACATTAGGAGAATACAAAAAAATAATATTTATGGCAACTGGGGCGTTGCTTAGTCCATTGTCATCGCAACAAGGTGAGAGTATTCCATCTATTGCACATGCAATCATTATAGAAAAAGGATATTAATAATGGATGTTTTTTTGGATTATTTAATAGTGTTTGGTGTTGGAGGCCTTATTTGTTTAATAGGTCAAATATTAATAATTAGAACAAAAATTACGTCGGCAAGGATATTAGTTTTATTTGAATTAATAGGGGTGTTCTTGGGTGCAGTAGGATTATTTGAGCCTATTGCTGAGTTTGCAAAAGCTGGTATAACAGTACCAATAATTGGTTTTGGAGCATCGCTTGCCAAAGGAGCGATTGAGGGTGCTAAAACCGAAGGTATATTGGGTGTTATCAAAGGTGGGTTATCTGCCACGGCGGCAGGGGTGGCAGCAGCGGTAACATTTGCTTTTGTATTTGCATTGATATTTAAAGCAAGGAGTAAAAAATCGTAGTATTATGTATTTTGCTGTAAGTTTTTTGCATATATATTACTATGATAAAAATTAAAACAAAAGTAAAAAAAAGATTACTTATATTTGTACTTATTGTAGTATTTATAATTACTGCAATTTTGTTGTATTTTAATAAAGTAGTTAATCCAATTATATTATCTATAACCGAATCAAAAGTAGCTTCTTTATCGACAAAAGCAGTTAATAGTGCCGTATCTGAGGTTTTAGTCGAAAATAATTTATATGAAGATTTGGTTACAATATGTACTAACGACGCTGGCGATGTTGTTATGATACAAGCGAATTCAGTCTTAATTAACAAATTATCACGTGATTTAGCAAGAGCAAGTCAAACAAAGTTAGATACAATTGGCGCTCAGGGTGTAAGTATTCCTATGGGCTCGTTTACTGGTATGCCAATTTTTATAGGAAGAGGACCAGAAGTTAGGTTGAAAATTATGCCTATTGGGGCAATACAGTGTTCATTTTTATCTGAATTTGTACAAGCGGGAATAAACCAAACTAATCACAAAATATATGTTAATTTAACGGCAACAATTAACGTAGTTTTGCCAGTTGCTAATAAGCAAATTGTTTCAAATACTCAATTATTAATTTGTGAGAATATAATTGTTGGTAAAATTCCAGAAGTTTATTTGAGTTCCTCAGGAATAAAGAATCTTATGGATTTAATTCCTTCTTAATGCTTGAC
>CALVZT010000098.1 GCA_944372595.1 uncultured Clostridia bacterium | reverse complement strand
ACTCTAACTGTATATTAAGATATTTGTCTTTTAGCGACAAAACTAATTCGGCACACAACATATCTATTCCTAATGCCATTCCAGTTATAAAGCGTTTGTAATTATTATGTATTGCCCATTCGATTTTTGTTTTTATTTGTATTTTTATATTTATAAATGTTTCGCCCGTTTCTTGATATTTCCATGGTAACTTGTTAGGTCGGTGCCACTAAAACAACAAGTATATTTTTTTCGTCTTCCATAAAATTATTATAATATAGAATATTCTATAATTAAAATATTTATATAGAAAATTCTATAAAATTATAATAATTGAGGTGTGTTATGGATTTTATAGAAATATTGAAAGATATTATGATAGATTACAACCTTAACCAATCACAACTAGCCCAAAAGATTGGCGTTAAGCAAAGCCAAGTGAGTGAATGGTTAAAAGGGAAAAGCAAGCCCGGATATGATAATATAAAAGCAATTTGCACAAGTTTGGGATTGTCGGCGGATAGAATACTTGGACTTGATAGCAAGTAACCTGAAAAATTTTAACCTTAAAAAAATTTTTTTCATATAATTTTAAGAGGTAAATTTATGAATGCCGAAGAAAAAGTTGTATTAGCAACCCTTATTGCTACATGTATTACAAAAAATAGTTCTTTAGAAGAAATTAGGGACATAAAAAATTTTTTGTGTCAATTACAGTGTAGTATTCAGAATATCTTTATCGAAAAACTTACAGAGAAAGGCGAATAAAAATAATCTTGTATTCATTATGAGATTTTTTTATAAAAATATTGGGTATTGACAAGGGTTATAATAAACTCTATACTATGTGTAGAGGTTATTAATATGAAGTTAGAAGAAGCACAAGAAAAATATAAATTAGTTATAAATGGGTCATCAAATTGTGAGGAAAACATTGATATAATAGACGAATTGATACAAGATATAATAGGTGAACAAACGCCAGAAGTAATTGATGGAGAAGTAATATCTTACGAAAGATTATTACAAAGTGAGGTGTCCTTAGAAGAAAGGGAGTATATCAACAAATTAGGAAATTTATTAACTTTATCTACTTTGGATACTCCTGAAATACAGGAGAAGAGAAAAGAAATATATAGTGCCCTCATAAATAATGCTGGTGGACGAAAGTATGATGAAATATTATGTCTTTGGGTGATTAATGCTTATAGTCAAGAACTAATTGATTTTGAAAATTTAGCAATCTTTCAAAATGCAATGATTGAAGAAGGAAGGTATGAATTTATCGAAACTTACTTTTCTACTTATAATGAGATTTGCAGTAGTAAAGGCGCTCCTGCTAGTTACCCAAATGATTAAGGAGAAACAATGGATAATTGTATAAATTTATATTTTGATGTATGTAATAAAGACAAACTAAATGCAGACCAAAAAACAGAAATAATAAATATGTTTACTTCCATTATAACCAATCAACCATTTAAGGCTAATTTGGACAAGGATAGCGAATATTACAAAACATTGGCATTTACATATAACGATATTTTAGACAAATCCCAAAATGAGAAAGTTAAGGTATTGGGATATTTATTAGGAATTTCTTCTTATGAAGATCAAGTTATAAAAGAACAAAAAGATAATATATATTTTGCCATAACTAATCATTCGTTAGGTGAAATCGGTGACGCTATGTTATTTAATTATATTGCTTATGACAGGATGGCAGTCAATAACAGATGTAGCAAGCCCAAAGTTGATTTGCCTTTGTTTGAAAAAATTTTGGCAAAGTGGGGTGATCCCGATTTGCTTTTAAAATATACAGAAAAATTTCCGAATGCGAGAACACGAATAAACGAAATAATTGATAGTACATACTCAAGCGAAACTTGTTTAATGCCAGTTGATGATATTGCAAATATAATAGATATACCAAATTATCAATTATTTAATAATAAAAATAGAAGTGAAAGTTCCGTGTTGTAAAAATACAGTCAATCTTTGTGATTGACTTTTTTGTTACATAGTAAGTAATGTTGGAAAATTTTTATCATATATATTATAAAAGGTATTAAAGAAGATATAATTAAAAAAAGTATTTACATTTTGTAAATTGTGTGGTATTCTATAATAAACAAAATAGGGGGAATAATACAGTGAAAAAAATTATTGCATTTATTATTATAGTTGCAATCCTTGCAGGAGTTGGTTATATCTTTTTGGCAAATGACTTAATGATGATTACTGTTATATCAAATAATGCGGGCAAGATTGTTAAGCATCACAACACTGCATATAAGAAAACAAGTGAATATACTGGTTTTGATATTATTTACACAAACACTAACGTGGAAGGTGGAGTTGAAGACGAATTATCAAGTTCTGAAATAAAACTTCAAATTAACAAAGATAATTATTATGTATTTGCAAATGTAAGTTATGCAGATAGTACCCAAAATAAAACTATAAGATATGAAGGAACAATAGATGCAGGTTCACTTTATGTTGCATCCGGAGAGAACAAGTCTGTTAAAACTGTAACTTCAACTACTTTGGCTGATGCGTTAATTGAAATGAGTAGTGTAACATGCGCTAACGAAATAATGGGACTTATGGATTATGAGAGAGGTAAGTTAACAAGCGATATTACAGAAACATACGACCTTGATGCCAAACTTGCATTTAGTTTTAGTCCATTCTATATGGGAGCAAAATTAGTATATAAGAGTGTTGA
>CALVZT010000097.1 GCA_944372595.1 uncultured Clostridia bacterium | reverse complement strand
GTTATAGGCGAATTGGTTGGAGATGACAAATTAGATGGTGAATTATATAGAGAAAAGCCAACCACTTCTCAAAATCCTTTGTTATATGAAAACGTAGGAGAATATAAAATTTATTGTAACCTTAATGATTCCAATTACAACGTTATATTTAACGAAAATTATTTCACGATAATGCCAAGAGTCGTTGTTATTAAAGCAGATAGTTATGAAATAATTTATGGTCAAAGCGAACCAGAGTTAGAGTATCATATTGTTTCAGGAGATATATTAGAAGAGGATTCTTTAACTGGCAACATTTATCGTGTGCCAGGATCAAGTGCCGGAATATATGATATAAGAAGTAGTTTAACCTTAGGTAAAAATTATAAAATAGAATTTCAAAAGGGTACTTTTACAATAAAGCCAATAGAAATAATTATCGAAAGTTCAAATTATTCAAAAGTTTATGGAGAGATTGACCCATTATTTGACTATAAAATTACCGAAGGTGCACTAATAAACGAAGACCAACTTATAGGTGGTATTAGCAGAGTTCAAGGTGAAGATGTTGGTACATATAAGTTAGTTAGCACATTAAGTAATATTAATTACAATGTAACACTTAAAGATGCATACTTAACTATTATGCCAAAAGAAGCATATTTGTTAGCATCTGTTCACGATAAAGTTTATGATGGAACAAATATAGCCTATATAAAAACTCCAGTTGTAACCGGACTTATTGATGAAGGCATAACTATTAGTTATGATAAAGAAAATTCAGCATATTTCACATCAAAAGACGTCAATTATGATATACCGGTTGTATTCCATGATATTATCTTGGTGGGCGAAAAAGCCTCTAACTATACTTTAGTTTTACCAACCGATGTTGTAGGTAATATTACGTATAATGAGATTTCGTCTGAAAATGTTAGTTTGTCAACAAATGATAATGCAATTTTAAAATATGGTACAACAATCAAATCATTAACTTTTGATATTGATAGAACTGAATTAGGACTTGATAAAATGACTGTTATTACTGGATATAACATTTGGCTTGAAAACAATGGAGAAAATACAAAATTAACAAATACTGTCACATTAAAAATGTCGTTACCTAAAAAATATGCTAATAGAAACAACGTATATGTGTATAGAAAAGGAGATAACGGAGAGTATTATTTAGTATCTAGCAAAAATGTCGATGGGCAAGTTGTAATTACAACGGACGTATTAGGTGAATTTGTAATTTTAACAGATAATGATGCTTGGATTGATATTGGAAGTTATGTGTCTATTGGTATTTTGGCTATTGCATTTATGGGCTGTATTATGTATGTTGTAAAAAAGAAAAAACCAACAAAAAACAAAAAAACGCTTGATTAAGCGTTTTTTTTATTGCAATTTATTGCACTTGTTGATTGTCTTGATAATTTGTTTCGGCAGATTGTATTATTTTTGATACTGTATCTAAATCCTGACTATTATTAGTAGTACTGGTTGTAAATAACTCTTGGTTTTCTCCAGTTAAGAACATGTATTTTAACGAGGTGTATATATCTTGACCTGAGAATTGTAAATCACTTTCTCGAATTGAATATATTGTATTTGAATAATTATCAAAAATTTTCTTTATTTCTTGTATTATTATATAACTTTCTCCCGAATTGTCCTGATATGAGATTGGAGAGTTGAAAAATATCGTGTTTGGACTCGACATCTCTACTAATGAAGTTAAATTACTATCCATCTTTTGACATATAAACGGAGTACTTTCGTTTTTAATGTATTCTAAAAATTGACCAAATTTATTAATATCCTTATCGCTGTCTTGTAATTCAAAATTACTGTCACAATAATAAGACATATTATAATAAACAGTCTCGCCTGTCACTTTTTTTGAAGATACTAAGAAATTGATTAATTTTTCAGTTCCGTCTTCATTTAATGGGGTAGTATAGATATAATTAATATTATCAATGGTATATGGATAATCTGGGTATCTTTTCATATCTTTAAGTAAAGTTGAATATAATTGAGGAATAATCTTTTGTATTTCTTCTTGGGTTGGTTTAGTGTCTAATATGATATTTCCACTTTCGTCATATACCAAATCATTACCATTGCTATTATTAATTAAGTCCTCTTGTTGTTGATTTTTTACAGGCGTGTTCATTTCTTTTTGATTGTATTTGTAAGCTATTATTTTATTTGCAGTCAAATAAATACTAGCCATAGAAGCCAAAACGATAATGCCCCCTAAAACTTTTTCGGTAACTTTGCTTGCTTTGTATGCAAAGTTTCTTACTTTATGCGTGCCCAATATATTAGCCGATAATGACCTTCTAAGTTGTTTTTGTGTAGGATTAAATTCTTTTTCTCTTTTTTTCATATTCATAATCTTAATATTCCATAAATAAATATAGCATACAATACTAAAAAAATCAATACACAACTTTGATATCAGTAAGTTTTTTTTAATTTTACTAAGCATTAATAAAAAATACTTGCAAAAAATTTAAATATGTGATATTTTTATTAGGTACACGAAATATGCAGGTGTGGTGGAATGGCAGACGCGATGGACTCAAAATCCATTGTTGGCAACAACGTGTGGGTTCAAGTCCCACCACCTGCACCAAAGTAATAATCTAATCGCAAGATTAGATTATTTTTATTGTAAGCGTATGCCATTCCACCACATTTTAGGGCTCCCGAAAATTTTTAATTTTTGGGAAAAAGGAGTAAAGGTGCGAAAAAGCCAAACTTTT
>CALVZT010000096.1 GCA_944372595.1 uncultured Clostridia bacterium | reverse complement strand
ATCATCAAGCAGAACAACTACAACAAGGTCATCAGGTAATCGTTGGGGACTTAACAAAATATCTATGTACACATTAGTTGCAGTAGCATTACTATATGTTATCTCTATGATACTTTCTCTTGTTGGCGTTAATCTTAAAATCGTTGCTGCATTGCAAGGTGTTGCAACTGCAATTATGATTTGTATTGTTGCTGTTCTTGCTTGGAGATATGTTAGACCTAAGCAAGCAGTATGGAAAGTTTTGTATATCCTTAGTTTGTTGCTCGTAATCGCAGGTGTTATTGTACCACTTGTTGTGTAAGGTTAAGCAAACAAAAAGAACACTTGATGTGTTCTTTTTTTATTGTTTATCCAATTTACAAAAGTGCCTATAATTATTTACTAACCTTTCATCTTGTACATAATCTAATGCTTTTAAGACATTTATTTTTGCTTTTCTAATATCGCCCATTTCATAATAGCACATTGATAGATAATCATACGGCAAACTTCCCCAACAATCAGGCGAAGAAATGTAATTTAAATATCTTTCATCAATCTTAAACATTTCTTCAAACATAAATGCACTTTTAACATATTCTTTTTGTTCATAATACATAACGCCCAAGTCATAATACCCTTCTCTTACCTTATTAGTTTCAAGAATGGATTTTAGTAAATACTCTTCTTGTTTGGCATAATCTTTTTTAGCATAATAACATTTTGCAATATATCTTAAGCTTGAAGCCCTTTCGTCTGCCCATGTTGCTGTTGGTAAAGTCAAATGTTTGTTTAGCATCTCAATCGCTTTATCATATTCTTGATGAAAATAATATTCTCTACCCAAATAATGTGCATTTCTATCATCAAGTGGATTTTCTTTATACGACAATTCAAGTAATGGTAAATAATTCGAACGAGATTTTGTATTATCCGCTTTGTGATTAAGTTGAATATTAGGTAAATCCATATATTCATAATTTTTATCATCTATTTGATATAATACTTCGTGAACAGGATATTTCCAGCGGTATGCACCATACTTGTGTATTTTGTCCGCCATAAAAACTACACCTTCGCTACCATCTGGATTAAAAGACCATGTATATCTATAACGAACTCTACCAATCCCATCTTTCCAATGTTTTTTTAGAATTTTACTCCATCCAGGATTAAAAAATTCATCAATATCTACACAAACACATATATCAGTATCCTCAGGAATCAACTTCATACTGTCGTTACGTGCTTCATCAAAACGAAAGAAATCATACTTCTTTTGCTCAGTAATTACTCCAAGTTCTTTAAACATTTCATAAGTTCCATCGACGCTTCCTGTATCAAGCACACAAACATAATCGGCTTCTTTGACCGATTCATACCACCTCTTTACAAATTGAGATTCATTTTTGCATATAGCATAAACACATATTTTCTTATTCATATTAGATTATATGAGTAGATACTCTCTCCTTGTTAATATTATTGTACCAAATTCAATTGTTACTGGTCAATAAGTATGTTATAATATTGTTGCTAGCATATTTAATAATATAAAAATTAATAATCTTTATTTGAAAATATTTTATATGACCGTATGTTCGGCAATAAAATTGATAATGTTTTACTAAAAATATGCTTTTTATTACAAAAATTATGTTAAATTGAGGAAAAATATGAATTTTAATTGTTTGATACCCGAATTAAGAGTTTTTGGTTTAGAAAAATCAAAAAAATTTTATACTGATGTTTTGGGTTTTAGGATAGAATATGAAAGATATGATTTTGCAATGATGGTTTTGGGTAAATGTCAAATAATGTTGCAACAATTAACCTTACCATCAGTTAAAGGCAGTTGGAATGTTACTGATGATATGCAGTACCCATTAGGTAGAGGAATCAATTTACAAATAATATTGCCTGATATTTCAAAGGTCTATAATTCTATCAAAAAACACAACTATGATATATTTATTGATTTGCTTGTTAGTGATTATCAAGAAAATGAAATTACAAATCATGTGTTGGAGTTCTTGGTCAAAGACCCTGATGGTTATTTACTGCGATTTCAACAAGACATTGTGGACTGGCATTTTGGTGATAACAAAAAAATGGCAGATGAATTATTTCAACTAGTATTAAACGGCGATAAATCAGCAACTTCACACTTATATAACAAAGGAGAAAAATTACATAAAGGCTTTTCAATTTTGACAAATTGGAATAAAACAAAGAAAATTCTTATTCAAACAACAAAAATTTATATAACGACGTTTGATAAAGTTACACAAGAACATGCTTTTAAAGAAGGAGAAAAAGATAAATCATTAAAATCGTGGAAAGCAGTTCATAGAAAGTTTTTCACAAAAGAATTAAATAATAAAAATATAAAATTTACTAATTCGTGCAATATCATTTGCGAAGAATTTAAAATAATAAAAATTATAGGAGAAGAACAATGAAAAAAGATATTTGGCAGAAATTAAAAGATGAAATAGATAAACAATACAATAACGTTGGCGTCCATACTGAGTGGTCACCATTTGTTACTGGCAATAATGTAGTTGCAGCCGTTGAAGATATAAATGGTAAAATTTGGACAGGAATAAATATCGAAACAGCAAGTGGTGTTGTATGTGTCTGCGCCGAAAGAGTCGCATTATTAAAAATGGTTACCGAGTCCAATACAGTGGTGGTTAAAAGAATTTTGGCCTATGGCAAAGAATTACCAAAAGAAAAACTCAACAACTGGTCCCCTTGTGGAGCATGTAGAGAATTTTTGATGCAACTATCAGACAAAAACAAAGATTGCGAAATACTTGCCGATTGGAAATCAAGAAAAACA
>CALVZT010000095.1 GCA_944372595.1 uncultured Clostridia bacterium | reverse complement strand
TGGACGTGCTTCTCCCGTAGCATAAGGAGGCATATTATAGTGATGAATGTATCTTTTTGCTTCTTCATCATCTAATCCATCAAGTTTTTGAACTTCACCAATTGTTCCTAACGTACAACTTGTTAATGCTTGGGTTTGTCCTCTTGTGAATACTGCACTTCCATGTACTCTTGGCAATATTCCTACTTCACACCAAATTGGACGAATTTCAGTTAACTTTCTTCCATCTGGTCTTATACCCTTTTTAAGAATTTTTGCACGAACTTTTTCTTTGGTCATCTTGTACAAAACTTCACCAATTTGTTTTTCACAGCCCTCAAATTCTTCGGCAAAATGTTCTTTAACTTTTTTATCAACTTCTTCTTGACGAGTTTGACGTTCTTCTCTATCAAAAGTATCTAATGCTTTATCAAGTAATTTATCTGCAAATTTTCTTACTGCATTTTCGATTTCTTCTGGAACAGTCGATATTTGAATTTCAGTAGATTTTGCTTTACCAATTTTTTTAGCAATCTTTTTCTGGAATGCAACTTGTTTTTTGATTTCTTCGTGAGCGAACATAATTGCATCAAGCATTTCTTTTTCACTTACTTCGTTTGCTCCTGCCTCAACCATTAAGATAGCTTCTTCTGTACCACTAACATATACATACATATCACTTTTTTCTCTTTGCTCGTTATCAGGATTGATAATAAACTTGCCATTAATACATCCAACAGCAACAGAACCAGTAGGACCACCGAATGGTATGTCTGATATAGTCAAAGCAACAGATGATGCAAGCATTGCCAAAGGCTCAGGAGCAATATTAGTATCAACACTTAATGCAGTTGTTACAACCGCAACATCGTTATAAAAACCTTTTGGGAACAATGGTCTTAATGGTCTATCAATTAATCTTGATGTTAAAATAGCTTTGTCGCTAGGACGGCCTTCACGTTTTTTAAATCCGCCTGGAATTTTGCCAACAGCATACATTTTTTCTTCAAAGTCAACTCCTAATGGAAAAAAGTCAATTCCATCTCTTGGCGATTTTGCCATAGTAACATTTGCACTAACAACAGTATCACCACATCTAACAAAACATGAACCATTAGACTGTTCACAATACTTACCTGTCTCAATTGTTACCTTTCTGCCACCAATCGTTGTTTCAAATACATTGCCTTTATTATTCATATAAACACCTCTTATAATTAAAAAATAGCGAGAAAAATACTAACTTTCCCCCGCTATTTAGTTTTTATCTTATAGATAATTTCTTTTTGAGTTCACGATATTTTTCAATATCACGGCTTTCTAAATATTTAAGAAAACCTTTTCTTTTACCTACCATTTGTAGCAAACCACGACGTGAATGTTTGTCATTGGGATTGTTTTTTAAATGATCGGTTAAGTGATTAATTCTTTCAGTAAGTAGTGCAACTTGAACTTCTGTTGAGCCAGTGTCGCCTTCTTTGATTGCAAAACTAGAAATAATCTCTTGTTTCTTTGCTTTATCCATAATCATTCTCCTTTTATACAAATTCGCCAAAAACAAAGCAATGCGTGGAGTTAAATCGACATAACCTTGTCTTAGGTACGTTATGAATATAACACACAAATTAACAAAAGTAAAGTGTTATTTAGAATATTTTTCTTTTTTTATCTAAATACTCTGATACTCTATAAATATAATCAATTAAATCTTTTGAATTGTTTTGTCTAATTATTTCACCATTATTACAAACTTTTTTGGATATTGCACCACTGCCAATTGCAATTATTGAAGTTTTTTCTTCAATGCTATCAATGTTATATACACATTGATGACCTTTAATACAATAACCAATGTTTTCTTGTCCGTCACATATATTTTTTTGTCGATACAAGTAATAAGGATAATAATCATTTGCTTTTAATTTTGCATAAGCATACTCGACCATCTTGGACACTTTACCATCGTAGTTAATATTTTCATTAGCCATTAATGCTCCGCGTTTTATCGACAACGTATGGACAGTAATGTTTGTCGGATATAATTCAATAGTGGTGTTAAGAGTTTTTTTAAATACTGATAATGATTCATTTGGTAATCCTGCAATCAAATCCATATTAATATCAAAGCCATACTTTAACGCCATTGAATATGCTTCTATCGTTTGAGCTGATGTATGTTTTCTTCCAATCCGTTTTAGCGTTGTATCACAAAATGTTTGTGGGTTAATTGAAATGCGGGTAACACCATATTTTTTAAGAATTTTTAATTTTTCCTCAGTGATTGTGTCGGGCCTACCACATTCAACAGTAAATTCTCTAACATTAAAATTTATATTACTTAATAAAAATTCAAGATATTTTTCATTCAACGCGGTTGGAGTTCCGCCCCCAATATAAATGTTTCTTACAATGTATGCTTTATCATTAATGATTTCTTTTATACCGGTAAGTTCATTAATTAATGCATCAATATACGGTTCAATCGTGTTTGAACATCGATTAATATCGTTACTATAAAAACTGCAATAAGTACACCTGGATACACAAAAAGGTATATGAATATATAAATCAATTTCTTTGTCATTAAGTGTAATGATATTTTGATTTTGTATTACTTCAAATAAAAGTTTGGCCTTGTCTTCTCGTACAAGAAAATCCTTCATTAACATAAATTGTGCATTCTTATAATTTTTGTAATTACTTAAATATTCGTAAGCAACCATGGTTGGATGAACACCTGTTAACGCACCATAGGGCAAATCAAATTGAAAATGTTCCGATAAAGCACGATAAATAATAATTTTGCTAAATCTTTTTACAAATTTATCTTCATCTAAGTAGTTTTTTTCATAAGAATA
>CALVZT010000094.1 GCA_944372595.1 uncultured Clostridia bacterium | reverse complement strand
GCATACGAATACCCTTATTATATTAATCAATTAGCGACGTTACAACAAGGCGATAAAGTATTAGTTATAGGACAAAGTGAAAACTTTAAATATTGCATTATAACATCTTCAAAAATTGGTAATATTGTTTGCTATATCAAAAATTCTGATTTGCAATTATGCAACTATCCTATTGTTAACAAACAAATGCGTATTATTACCCAAAATCCAATCATTTACAAATATCCAACCTCACTAGGATATGGCACATTGAGTCCAATCACTATCCAAGTTGAATTAAATTATAATCAGAATGTTATTGTTACACGAGAAATTAATGATTTAGAAGATGGTAGCGGAAGGGCTTTTTATGAGATAAAACTTAATGATAAATATTGTTATATTAATGTAAGTAATATTGGAACAACTCTTCCGTCAGCGCAAACAAGTGGCATCAAAATGAATGCAACAATACATTCAACTGATGAACTCGAATTAATCCCAGTATACAACGATAACGACGAACAAATAGACACAATATCAGTAAATACACGAGTAAGAGTTGAGCATTTTGATAAAAAAATCAATAAAACTTACATAACTTATGTTGTAGATAATGAAATCAAAACTGGATACATTGAGACAAAATACATATCAATAGATGGGCTTAAAATTGAAATAATAATTGCGATTGTAATGACAATCATAGCACTTGTTATTGCAATTATATTGATATACAATAAGAAGAAGAACGTATAACACAACAAAAAAACACGCTACAAAGCGCGTTTTTAATTTTTATCAGCAATATAAAAACACGCTACAAAGCGCATTTTTAATTTTTATCAGCAATATAAAAACACGCTACAAAGCGCGTTTTTAATTTTTATCAGCAATATCAAAAACAGGGTTTTCTGATTCTAAGTTGTTATATCCATTATTTGTTTCATTATAATCAAAACTACCATTTAATGAAACACGATTTATAGATATTTCATAAGCGGTTTTTGTTAAAGATTGTTCTTCATCAATTTTCTTTTGATATTCTCTACTTTGTATTCTACCACTAACAAATACTTTCTGTCCGACATTTGCATTTTTTATAAAACGTGCATTTCTTCCCCATGCAATACATGGTAAGTAATCTGACTTATTATATGCCCTATTAACTGCTAATAACAAATCACATATTTCTCTTTTAAAAGGAGTTGTTCTATATACAGGTGGCTTACACAAATAACCTACTAATTCAATAATATTTGGATTAACAGAATAATCATTCTCCAAAACTTCTCTTACAAATACTGTTAACATCAAACGGCTTTTTTCATCAACCATTTTGTTGTAACTTCTAAATTGTCCCGAAATTGTAACTTCATTGCCAACAGCAAATACTTTTGGATCTAGCAGTCTTTCTGATAAAGTAATTGGTATAATATCATTATGGTCGGACAATCTTTGCACTGCCATTTCTAATTCATAAAATCCCTCACCAAATACTTCATGACTAAATTCTGGTTCTTTTGTAATAGTTCCTCTTAAATACACCTTGTTGTTTTCCATTAAATCGTAACTCATAATAACTCCTTTAGTTTTTTTAGTTGCTGGAATTAGTGCTTTTTTGAATACCATTAGCGTCAATTGTATAATTATCTTGATATATTAAGTCACCAACACTAGTAACGGTATATCCTTGCTCTTTTAGGCATTTTAGAATTGTTGGTAAAGCATCAACAATATGGTCAGAATTGTTATGACAAAGTATAATACTGCCGTTTTTAACCTTAGTTAAAATGTTTTTTGACAATTCCTCAGCTTCTATACCTTTCCAATCAAGAGAATCGACACTCCACTGAATTGTTGTAAGATTTAATTTTTCAGCTTCTTCAATAAGCGTGTTGTTATATGCACCAAATGGAGCCCTAAACAATTTTGGAGTTTTGTTAGTTAAATCTTGAATTTTCTTAATTGAAGTTTCTAGTTCCAATTTGATTGAATTGCTATCAAGTTTTGTCAAATCTGGATGGGTATTGCTATGTGTACCAATTTCAAAACCACGACTATCTATTTCCTTAACCAAATCTGGATATTTATCTACCCACATACCGACTAAGAAAAACGTTGCGTTTACTTCATACTTATTTAAAACATCCATAATCGCCGTTGTTTTATCTGCTCCCCATGATGCATCAAAACTTATAGCTACTTTTTTATCACTAGTTTCCACTTCGTATATTGGAACTTTTCTGCTTGTTTTGTTAAAAAACACCTGTGCTGACGCCTGCCCATCAATATTGATTGCAAGCAACACCATTGCAAGAATTACCCCAAGAACAATCTTAATAGTTCTTGATTTGATTACAAAAAATCGCATTTTTTCCTCGCTTTTATATGATATATTTTATCAAGATTTTAGTTAAACGCATTGTGTGACAGTTTTTGTTATTAGTTAAGATATTTTGTCTAATAATAGCAAACACAACTGTCCACTCCGTTTGTTATATTTATATTGTCAAGAATTAAATATATGCAAAAAAATACAAATATTTTTCTCTATTTTTCAACAAAAAAAACGGGCAACCGCCCGTTATTTATAATTTGTAATTATATTAAGTTATAGACATAAGCATTATTAAGTTTGCCCTTCTTTTTACCAATTGGCTTACCTTTACTGGTTCTTGTATCGACACTGCAATTACATACTTGTTTGTACTGATATTCTCCGTTATCTGCAATAATTGTAGCATTATCGTCGATTGTCGCCGTCATCACATATTTACCTCCGTCAACACCAATTACTTTTACTCCTTTGCGATTTCTTGAAGAAGGTTCAAACTCTTTTATAGCCACCTTTTTGATAATAGCCGTATCACTAACGAATGTTAAATATTTCTTATC
>CALVZT010000093.1 GCA_944372595.1 uncultured Clostridia bacterium | reverse complement strand
TTTGTTAAATTAATTAAGTTAAATGCTTCATCATCTATATACATTAACTCTAATGCTTCTTGTCTATTCATAATTTTTCTCCTTAATTTAAATTTATAATTTATTACCATTTGTGCAATGTTTTACAAACTCGCAAACATCTAATCTTTTTGTTACTTTTGTTGTTTTATAAATATTAATATCAACTATTTTGTTGTTATAAAAATTTTTAAACTTCTCAATAATGTCCTGAATAGCTTCTTTTTGTGAAGCATATTCCCATATTCCACGATAATAAAGCCAACTATATTCAAACCAATACCACTTACCGTTTTGCTTAAATAATAAAAAAGTATGTGTTGGCCCGCCCTCTTTAGATTTCAATATGCTTTCAATAAAATAACAACTATGTTCAATTTTGTTTTCTATAAAAAATCTTCTTTCAAATTCACAAAAATCCCAACAAACGCCATATTTGTTTTTGATAAAATCTTTACCCAACCTAATCTTATATAGATTATCCATATTTTTTTGAAAGTCAATATTGTCATCGGTAAAAATTTTGTTTCTATACACAAAACCATATTTAAAATATTTACTTAAATATTCAAATAATTGTTTAGGAGTTTGAACATTTAATTCTTTAAACATAAAATATTCCTTTAATTTGATTCAGGAGGAGTAATAGGATTTGGTGAACCAAAATTATCATTAAAACTATAAAAAATACCACTCATAATATTATAACAATAATCTATACTCATTCCATGCTCCATTTCAAAAAACACACTATCTTGACCATCCAAATGATATTCTTCAAAGTGTGATCTATCTATATTTTTGCATACAAAGTCCGAAAAACTTCCCAAAACTTTCATTTTTTTCAAATATTTATTTGGTGCTAAAATAGTATTAACTATATTTTTTTCTTTTTTCATATCCAAAACAAGTTGACTTATTTCTTCTGGACTTTTACTATCTAATACCAAATCTTTTATATATTGTTCACATAGTGAACGATTTTCCCAACTATCCCAAAAATACTTTTCAGCAAGTTTTCCATTATCTGTCAAATATTCCCTTATTTTTTCAAAATAAATATTGACAATTGCATAAGCATCAAAATATTTTTCAAATTCGTTTACCATATTTATTCTCCTAATTAAGTACTTTCAAAGTATACCATAATATTTTAACTTTTTCAATACCTATTTTATTCCAATGTTATCCAATACCTTTCAAGATCAGCCGGTTGCTGATTACCTACTGAGCCATCGAAATGCCTTGTATCTTCGTATATTCCACCGTTAGCTAGGATACAACTCCTTGAACGGCTATTTTCTGTTTTGCAAGTCAACAAAACTTTTTTTAGTCCAAGTATTTTTGCTTTCTTTAATCCCAAACGTAGTAATTCTTTGCCGTATCCTTTACCCCTTTCGTCTACGGCAATACTATCCCCCATATTACCACCATAGTTAAATAAAAACTCGCTTAGTTCGTGTCTTATATCCAACATACCGACTAATCTATCATCACTAACTCTAATACAAATATACTGAGTCGAAGGAACATAAGATGTCGGCAAATTCTTGCCTTTTTTCCAATCCCGACATTTTTTAAGCCAAGTATCGATATCGTCTCTTCTTAAATTTCCACATCCGTCCATACTTGAACCTGCTGACAACATATCATTTTTATATCTAAGAATTTGATCTTTATATTTTTTGTTGGGTAGAATAAGTTTTAATTTATCATTCGTAAATTTCATATTTATCCCCTTTATTTTTTATTAATCTTTAATTTCTTCATAAAGTATTGAATAGTTAGCTACGTCATGACGAGTATGCAAGTTATTATCACGCGCCTTTCTTGATATACCTTCAAATGTCATACCCACACGTTTCATTACATTGGCACTTTTTATGTTTTCAACGTCACAAATAGCAACTATACGTTTGGCAATGTTATTTTTTTTTAAATATTTTAATACTGCATTAACAATCTCTGTCATATAGCCTTTGCCCTGATAGTTTTTATTAAGCAACCACCCCAAAGACACTGTGCCCCCTGCAACATCTTTAAAACTAATGTGCAAAGAGCCTATAACTTTATTTTCGGATTTGAGTTCTATAGCAAAATCTCCAATATTGTCGTTATCATTCTGTGTTTCTAAAAAAGTATTTATCCTATCTATTGCCTCTTGCTTCGTTTTATAAGTTTTGAAAGTTAAAAACTTTGTTACTTCATCATCACTTGCAAACTCATACAAATCATTATAGTCTTTTGTTTGCCAATTTCTTAATATTAATCTGTCTGTTTTTAAATACATATTTTTCTCCTTTTTTGTTGGATATTAACCTAATATTTTTATCATATTAATCATATCTTCATAAGTGTTATCATTATACTTCATTGCATTTTTTAGTCTACCATATTCAACAAAGCCAAATTTTTTGTATAAATTTTGTGCGGTATAATTTGTACCAGCAACATCTAATCTAATCAATTCATAGCCAAGTTTTTGTGCATTTTCTATAAGTGCTGTCATTAACAACTTACCAATGCCTCTTCCCCAAAATTCTTTTTGTATCGATATACCCAAACTACAAATGTGTCTAAAACGCAATCCTTTACCACTTGAACTAATATTACCTATACCAATAATTTTGTTGTTTAGTTTTGCACAAATTATAAATGATGATTTGTTTTTATTAATAGTAGTAATCCATTTTTCTTCGTCCTCTTTGCTTTTAATGCCTTCTTCTATACCTCTTGACAAAAATCTGGTTTCTGCAAAAACTTTGTTTGCATGTTCGGCTAACTGTTCAGCATCTTTTAATGTTGGACTTGTTAAAATAATTTTCTCATTTAATTTATTTGTTGCTATAATTTTTTTTATTTTCATAATTTTTTCTCCTTATTTATTAAATTATATTTATAAAATAAAAAACACCCATT
>CALVZT010000092.1 GCA_944372595.1 uncultured Clostridia bacterium | reverse complement strand
AACATAATTAAAGAATATTGCTCTGTTATAGGAAAATGTATTGATAATATTAATACAAATTGTCTTAACACAACAGTTAATGATGCAAAAGCAATTAACGAATTAAAATCTGATATCACTAATAACTATGATAAACTTTCAACTAAATATCTTAAAGTTTTAAATAATATAGATAGTAACATTGCAATTTTTAATCAAACAAATGCAACAGTTTCTTATATCAAAGACTATATTAACAACTTGTGTTCAAATTCAACAAATACAAATACTCAGACTGACTCAATTACCCAACAACAAGTAACTACTAATAACACAACAAATACTGATAATAATCAAAATAACACACCAAACAAAGATAATACAAATGTCATAGATAAAACAAATACAATTGATGGAAAAAAGATAAATTATCAATACCCTCTAAAAAACAAATTCAAACCAGGTATATATAATCAAAACACTAATAATCAAAATACAACAGACAATCAATTTCAAACACAAACTACAAAAAGCAACACAATAAATAACACATCAACAAACAAAACGCCAAATAAAAATATTAATACAAACGATGTAAAAAACACTAACAACCAAATTTATGTACCTAATCCTACTTATAAACATCCACAAAAAATAATGACAAGAACAAACACATATAGCGAAAATAGTGATAACAACTATAATGATGTTAAATCAAGTAAAGATTTACAACAAGCAAAAAATGTAAGAGCAATGTCAAAAATCGCATAAAAAAAGACTTTAAAAAAGTCTTTTTTTATTCCGCTATATCAAATTTACTTTTCATTTTTTGCAATATTCTATTTTCAAGCCTACTAACTTGCACTTGTGACACGTGCAATAATTCCGCTACTTCACTTTGCGTCTTATCCCTAAAATATCGCAATATAATTATTTTTTTATCTTTAAGTGGTAGTTGTTCGATTAATTCTTTTAATACAATTTTATCAATTCTTTCCTCTGTTGTATCAGATTGAACAAGCTTATCCATTATCGAAGGGCTATTAGAACTGTCGTTATCAATTTTTTCATTCATAGAAATGGGCATTTTGGACGATTCTTGTGCAAATACAACATCTGCAACACTCATATTAAAATGTTGTGCAATCGCTTCAATTGTTATCTTAGAATAATTTTCTTTATTAGCATCTATATATTTTTGAATTTGATATGCTAATCCTTTTATAGCACGTGATACTTTAATCGAACCATCGTCACGTAAAAATCTTTTTATTTCTCCCGCAATCATTGGTACCGCATAAGTACTAAATTTTACATCATAATTATAATCAAAATTATTTATCGCTTTCAAAAAACCAACACAACCAAGTTGATACAAATCATCATACTCCACTCCTTTGCCAATGTATCTTTTGACTATACTTTTAATTAAAGGAGAATTATGTTCAAGCAAAATATTTTTTGCATACTCATCACCATCTTGTGCTTTTTTTACTAAAAGCATTGTTTGAGAATGTTCTAGCATCTTTCCCCCTTAATTAGCTTGTGCAATATCTTGTCCCAATTCTTTATACATAGTTACAATTATTCCTTTATTAGAACTATGTCTAACATCTACTCTATCCATAAAACTTTCCATAACCGTAAAACCCATTCCACTTCTTTCTTGGTTAGGCTTGGTTGTATAAAATGGTTCTCTTGCTTTAACAATATCTTTAATCCCAACCCCAAAATCAATAATTGATATTTCTACTGCTTTTTCATACAAAACTACTCTAATAATTATATCCCCTATACCTATTGGATATGCATGAACCACACAATTAGTAACCGCCTCAGAAACTGCTGTTTTTAAATCTGTTAATTCATCAAGTGTAGGATTAATTTGACTACAAAAAGCCGCCACACATGCTCTTGCAAAACTTTCATTTTGTGAATAAGACCTAAATTTTAATTCCATTTCATTAATTACTTTCATAACTTCCCTCTTTTAACTTATTTTTGGCATAATATCGTACAACCCTGTTAAATTAAATATTTTTTCTGCATGTTTTGACGGATTAGTGATATATACTCCAACACCTTTGCCCTTTAACTTTCTATATCTTCCTAATAAGACCCCTATGCCTGTACTATCCATAAATTTTAAATCACTTAAATCAAATATAACTTGCTTGTATTTTTCTTCGTCGAATAATTTATCTAAGATTTCAGTTGTATGCTTAGCAGTATGTTCATCTAATTCTCCATCAAGCATTACAAATAAAATATTATTATAAATTCGATGTTTTATAAGCATAATTATTACCTCCTCAAATGCATTATATCAATGTATTTGTTGCAAATAAAAAAACACCTTGTCACAATAAAGGTGTTTTTGTAGAATATAAAAAAATATCATAAATTTGTATTGATGCTACCAATCAGAGAAGATTTAAATATTATTCTATAAGCAACTTGCAACAAACCTGCCAGCGTCGACCTCGTTAGGCATGGGCCGACAGCGAAGGGCTTCGGTGGTTCGTAATGAGCAAAAAAAAGAAGTAGTATGTTACTACTCCGCTGTTTTGGTGGAAGAGGGTGGATTCGGTGCAGTTGCTTGCAACAAACCTGCCAGCGTCGACCTCGTTAGGCATGGGCCGACAGCGAAGGGCTTCGGTGGTTCGTAATGAATAAAAAAAAAGAAGCAGTATGTCACTACTCCGTTGTTTTGGTGGAAGAGGGTGGATTCGAACCACCGAAGGCAGAGCCGACAGATTTACAGTCTGTTCCCTTTGGCCGCTCGGGAACTCTTCCATATCAATATAAAAAAAATAACCTTAAAAATAAATATTGGAGCTGGCGGTCGGAATAACTTATTTCATAAGTTGGTGACGCTTCGCTCTACTTCGAACCTTTGGTTCGATTAATTGCTAACGCAATTACCTTGCTTCGCAAGGTACCGCCCGCCTAAAGATTACCTTGCAATAAAATAAGTATTGGAGCTGGCGGTCGGAATAACTTATTTCATAAGTTGGTGACGCTTCGCTCTACTTCGAACCTTTGGTTCGATT
>CALVZT010000091.1 GCA_944372595.1 uncultured Clostridia bacterium | reverse complement strand
TTATTTACAATTACATTAAAAGTTGTATCACTAGTTTTATCAAAAATTGTAATTATTTTGTTATCTTGGTCAAATGCTGCTACACTATTCTCACTAACCGTATAAGTGTAAGTTTTGTCAAGTGTTATATTGTTTTTTACAAACAAGTCGCCCACTTTTAACTTATCAAGTTTGCTTGGAAGTTCCTCAATGGTTGCATCGAGCATAGACTTTAATATATCAGATTCGGTTAGACTTGGAATATCAAAGTCCTGAGATAGTTTTCTTAAAGTATAATCAGATATTGCATTGCTAAATGCGGTACCCAAATCTTTAAGCTGAGCATTCATAACTTCGTCGTTATTAATTAAAGATATATTAGGTAATGTCACATTAAAAACATCAACAATGTTTTGTAGAGTCAAAGAATTTACAACCGTTTGAGCATTGGTACCAATGTCACTTAACCTTCCTTTGACAATTGGAGAAACATTTAAACCCTTAAATTTATATACTCTACTTTCGCCTTCTCCTTCAACTTCAAATAAACTTGATAATTTAAGTCCAAGTTCGTCAAATCCTTGTTCAATTGTAAGGTCCCCAGAGGAACTCGAAACATTAATTATTACATTAACAAGTTGTTCAATAGTTTTCTCTTTGGCTTGCTCTTCCATGAATGTAATATCAGCCCCTGTCAAATTCTCGACAGATTTAACGGTCATATTTTTGTACATCCAAAAGCTCAGTCCTGCGACTGCTCCCAAAGTGAATATAATACCAAAAAGCCAACCCAATAGAAATTTCCCAACGCCACTCTTTGCCTTTGCCATAATAACGCTCCTAAATTTTTTATAAACTAATTATACAAAATTTTTTAACTTAACACAATCAATTAATGTTAGATAAAAAAAATATTAATCAGAAATTTATTTTTCTACATTTTTTGCTATGGGTAAATGTATTGACATTATTATTTTAAACAAAAACAAAAAAATAATAATCAATATTTTTAAATTATATTTTTGTCGAAACAATCATTAAAAACAATATTAAGTCATATCAATTAACAAGATATAATGGAGTTGATATGAAAAAATTTTTTGTATTTTTTATTTTATTTTGTCCAATTTTTTTATTTTGTGGTTGTGGCAACAATGTTGATAACGTCGAACCCTCTAATATTAATTATACAATGGATTTGAGTTTTGATAAAAACGAAAAAATACTATACGGCAACATAGATATCAATTACACAAATAATCTGGAAACATCTCTTACAGAGTTAGTTTTTAACTTATACCCAAACGCCTTTGCAAAAGGTGTTAAAAATCCTCCCGTTAGTTTATCACAATACCAAAAAGCATACCCCAATGGTGCTAGTTATGGCAAGATTGAGATTGAAGACGTTGTCTTAAATGGAACAAAACAAACTTATGAAATTTTTGGCGACGATAATACATTTTTAAAAATACCTGTTGGCGAATTATTTCCCAACGAGCAAGTAAATATTCAAATCGCTTTTTATGACGTGCTACCTAACGTTCTTCATCGTTATGGGTATGGTGATAGCACTTATAACTTTGCTAATTTTTATCCAGTCTTATGTGTTTACGACAACGGATTTGTCCTTCAACCATATAGTAGCAATGGTGACCCATTCTATTCTGATATGGCAAATTATGATGTCAATATTACAATAGATAATTCATTAAAAATCGCCTCATCTGGTGAGTGTATTAGCAAAGTTGATAATGATGATAATACTTCAACATATAATTACAAATCACAAAATTTGAGAGACTTTGCTTTTGTATTATCCGAAAAATTTGAATTGGCGTCTTCAAAAGTTGACGATATAACCGTTAATTATTACTATTACGAAGACGAAAATTTTGAGAAAAACTTACAAGCAGGTGTGGACTCAATAATTACATTTAACGAATTGTTTGGAGATTATCCTTATAACGTATTAAATATTGTCAAATGCGACTTTATCCATGGAGGTATGGAATATCCAAATCTTGTGTATATATCGGCACAAGTAACTAATCCAAACGACTACCTTAATGTTATAGTCCACGAAACCGCTCATCAATGGTGGTATAGTGTTGTTGGTAGTAATGCATTTAAGTATCCGTGGCTTGATGAAGGATTAACTGAATATTCAACAGTCTTGTTTTATGAAAATAATCCGCAATACAACGTCAACAAAGACGATATGATACATAATGCAAACGAGAGTTATAAATTTTTTATAGAAGTATATACAAGTGTATATGGAAGTGTTGACACGACGATGAATCGTGCTCTTAATGAATACAAAACAGAACCCGAATACGTATATAATACTTATGTCAAAGGAATGTTATTGTTTAATTCTTTAAGGACTTTCGTCGGAGATAAAAAATTCTTCAAAGCAATTCAAACATATTATAATACCTTTGCTTACAAAAACACTAACCCTGATGGACTAATTGCTGTATTTGAGGATATATGTAACAAAGATGTTAGAAGTTTTATAAACTCGTGGATAGAAGGCAAAGTAAAATTTGTTGCATAAAAAAACACCCCAAATGGTGTTTTTTATGAAATTCCATTAATCTTAATTGTACCGCCGTCCCCTACAACTTTAAGATTGCCTACATTTATGAAATTATCCATAACGTAGTTGACTCTTAATTGACGCTTATATGCTTCATCTTTAACATAATCATTATCTGTTTCCAAAATGTCAGTTGCTGTTCCTAATGGTCCTATCTCTAACTTATCGCCTGCTGGTTGGTCTACTAACAATCTATAACTTAATCCATTTTTAATTTTCAAATCAACATTATGAACACCTGCATTTATAACATTTGCATTGTGGTTGTTTTCGCCATTTGCTCTTACATCGACAAACACAACATTAATGTTACCTGTACGTTCGCTGTTTGCAGTGATATTAGTCAACATCTTAACATTTGTTGCAGTTAAATTACCACTTTTAATACTCGCAACAAATTTTGAGCCCGATGATGGATTGATTGCTTCATCAAAGTTAATTACTACGTTAGAATTTTCGCCAGCTGTTATATTAACATCGCCATTAGTAATTTTTACATTATTTAATTTAATATTACCATTATTAGATATTACCGAT
>CALVZT010000090.1 GCA_944372595.1 uncultured Clostridia bacterium | reverse complement strand
GCTAGATTTCTGAAACATATTCTGCATATACCATATTTTCTAAGTACAGCATGTGGTCTTCCACAAATAGAGCAACGAGTATATTCTCTTGTGGAGAATCTTTGTTTTTTCTGTTGTCTATTAATCATTGATTTTTTTGCCATATTTTTATCTCCTATCTAGCTCTAAAAGGCAACCCTAATAACTTCAAAAGTTTAAGCGCCTCAGCATCAGTTTGAGCAGTTGTTACAATAATAACATCCATACCTCTGATTTTATCGACTTTTTCGTATGAAATCTCTGGGAATATAAGTTGTTCTTTAATACCCAAAGCATAATTACCTCTACCATCAAAAGATTTAGTAGAAATGCCCTTAAAGTCTCTAACTCTTGGAAGAGCGATAGAAATTAATCTATCTAAGAATTCGTACATTCTGTCACCTCTTAGAGTAACCTTTGCACCAATTTTTGCTCCTTCTCTTACTTTGAAGTTAGAAACTGATTTTTTTGCAGTTGTAGGAACTGGCTTTTGTCCAGTAATTAGTGCTAATTCTTCCAAAGCATTATTGAAACTTTTTGAATTATCTTTATCACTGCCAAGTCCCATATTAATAACAATTTTATCAATTTTAGGAACTTGCATTATAGATTTGTAACCACCCTCTTTAAGCATAGAAGGCAATACAACATTTTTGTAATGTGCTTTTAATCTGTTAATTTCCTTTGCCATTTGTTATCTCCTTACTTACCTGCAATCTTTTTAGTAGGGCTTGTTTTTCTAACTGAAGTCTTTGCTACACTTTTTATAGTTGTAGTTGTATCTTTAACTGCTCTTTTTACAGTTGTTTTTGTAGTTTGAGTAGTTTTTGTAGTTTTTTCTACTTTTTTTGGTTGCTCACTTGCTGTTTTTTGTTCGTTTGCAGCAGTTGTTTTTTCAGTTTTTGCGACTTTATCTTTTGCTACTTCTTCGGTTTTAGCAGTTTTTGTTGTTTTTGCTTTCTTAACATATTTATTAACATCAAGACTAGCACCACATTTTTTACAAATTCTTGCCTTTTGACCTTTGCTATCAGTACCAATAGCAACTCTTGTTGCCTTGTTACAAGCAGGACATATAACCTGAACGTTAGAAACATCAATTGCTGCTTCTTTTTTGATTATACCGCCCTTATCTTGTGCTGAACGAGGTTTTTTGTGTTTTGCAACAACGTTAACGCCTTTAACAGTAACTCTGTTATCCTTTGGAGAAGCAGACAAAACATTACCAGTTTTACCTTTGTCCTTACCAGCAAGAACTACAACTTTATCTCCTGTTTTAATACGCAATTTTGTCATAATAAACTCCTTTATAGTACCTCAGGAGCAAGTGAAACAATTTTCATATATCCACCTTCTCTGAGTTCTCTTGCTACTGGTCCAAAGATACGTGAACCTTTTGGTTGTTTTTGGTTATCAATAATGACAGCAGCATTATCATCAAATCTGATATGAGAGCCATCACTTCTTCTAACACCCTTGCTAGTTCTAACTATAACGGCTTTAACAACATCACCTTTTTTAACAACACCACCTGGGGTTGCTTTTTTAACAGAAGCAATGATAACATCACCAATGTTTCCGCTTCTTCTGAAAGAGCCACCAAGAACTCTTATGCACATAATTTGCTTAGCACCAGTGTTATCGGCAACTTTAAGTTTTGTTTGAGGTTGTACCATAACAATATCTCCTTTTACTTAGCAACTTCGACGATACGAAGCAAGCGGAATCTTTTATCCTTGCTCAATGGACGAGTTTCCATGATTTCTACTGTGTCACCAACATGAGATTCATTCTTTTCATCATGAATTTTGAATTTTTTGGTAACCTTTACGACTTTTTTGTATAGAGGATGCTTAACATTGCTAACTACGCTAACAACACGGGTTTTGTCCATTTTGTCGCTAATAACAATGCCAATTTTTGTTCTACGATTGTTTCTAGTGTTATCCATAATTTTCTTACCTCCTAAGCCTTAACCTTTGATTGACTTGCTATTTCTCTTTCTCTAATAATAGTCTTAACTCTAGCAATATCTTTTTTAACGGCATTAAGTTGCATAGGATTAGTTAAATTACCTGTTGCGTGTGAGAAACGAAGATTAAACAATTCAGCTTTTAAAGCACCAAGTTTGGTTTGTAATTCTTCATTTGTCATACTTTTGATATCATTAATTTTCATCTGCAACACCACCTTCTACAGTTTCTGCCTTTTTGATAATCTTGGTTTTGCAAGGTAGTTTGTGACAAGCAAGACGAAGAGCTTCTCTTGCAACAGGTTCAGCAACGCCTGCGATTTCAAACATTACTCTACCTGGTTTAACTACTGCTACCCAATATTCTGGCGAACCTTTACCGCTACCCATACGAGTTTCAGCAGGTTTTTTAGTAACTGGCTTATGAGGGAAAATCTTAATCCAAACTTTACCACCACGCTTTGTATGACGAGTCATCGCAATACGAGCTGCTTCGATTTGGTTAGATGTAATCCAACATGGCTCCATAGCAACTATACCATATTCGCCGTAACTAATAGTGTTACCACGAGTTGCTACGCCAGTCATTCTGCCTCTATGTTGTTTTCTTCTTTTAACTCTTTTTGGCAATAACATTACTTCTGTCCTCCTTTGCTAGTTGTAGTAGGAGCGACAGCAAATTTGGTTAAAATCTCACCTTTGTAAATCCATACTTTAACACCAATAACACCAAAAGTAGTGTCGGCTTCGGCAGTACCATAATCGATATCTGCTCTTAAAGTATGAAGAGGAAGATTGCCCAAATGATAATGTTCGCTTCTAGCAATATCAGCACCATCAAGACGGCCACTGACCATAGTTTTGATACCTTTTGCACCTGCTTTCATTGCTCTTTGCATTGCTTGTTTCATCGCTCTACGGAAATGAACACGCTTTTCTAGTTGGTTAGCAATGCTTTCAGCAACCAATACTGCATCGGCATCAGGATTTTTAACTTCTTTGATATTGATAGATACATAATCGGCTTTTGTAAGTTTTAAAACTTCCTTTTTGAGCGATTCAACACCTGCGCCTTTTTGTCCAATAAGGATACCAGGACGAGCAGTTGCGATTGTAATAATAAGTTTTTTATCTGTTCTATCAATAGCAAT
>CALVZT010000089.1 GCA_944372595.1 uncultured Clostridia bacterium | reverse complement strand
AGTTTAACTGGATCTCCACCCGTCTCGGCAGCTGCTAAGGTTTGAAATTCGACCATTAACTCTTGTATACGAGTTTGTGCACAGTGAAGGAAAGTATTAACATCTTTAACGCCATCAGATGTGACACCTTTTTCTGACATAATTTCTTGAATTAAATAAATTGATATTAATTTATCTTTTGCCGAACGCGGAGGTTTTGGAGGTTTTGGATCTTTTTTCTTTCCTTTATCTAATTCTAATGCTTCGTTACTTAATCCCTTTGCCGATTTTAATCTTTTTTTAATATTAGAACTTTTAGCTTCTTCAGGTATAACTTCTTCACTTTCTGGTACTTCCTCAGCTGATGTAGCATCTATTGGCAAATGCTCAGAAGGAAGCTTATTAATATCTATTCCATATCTCTTTGCATATTTATATAAATATTTTTTATATGCTGGTAAAGCTCTTATATCTTTCGAAATCTCAATTGAATTTCTTTTTCCTTCTAATCCGTTTGTAATCGCTAATTCAAATATATCATCATTATATAAATTTCCATTAGCAGCTACATCTTTAGATTGAAGTTCAAAATTGGTAAAATAACAACCAGTAACAGCAACTACGCATTCACCTAATTGCTCATAAGCGGCCGACAATCCCATTTCGTTCAAAACAGCTAACTCTTTACTCATTGTATATTTTAAAGCTTCAATAATTTTCTTATTTCCACGTTGCTCAGAATTAACTTGTTTTGTATTTTCAAATGCATTTAGCATAACATTATGCTTAATGAAGCTAATCAGTGTTGATCTTAATTTTTCATCACCCAAAACATTTTTAAATTCTGGAAAAGATGTATAAAGTTTTTCTAATAATTTACTAGCCAAATCACTGTTAGGTAAAGATGTTATCGTACTTGTAGTTCCACTAGCTGCACGATAACTTGGAGATAAAAATAATAATAAATCATCTACTTCATTATTAAATCTTTCAAATTCCCTTGCATTTGATTTAAATATTCCACTTTGGTTTATAATATTTTCTAACGAAGCTTGATATGATAACGGATTCACCAAACTTCTTCTTCTATTAGTTCTATTAGCTGTTTGAGTTTCAATTTTTTGGGCATCATACCCTTGTTGTAATAATTTTTGTACACCATCGTACCATTGAGCATAACCACCATTAAGTGCCGTAATATTATTTTGTTGTTCCTCAGGTAAATCCTTTACTATTTTTGATAATTGATCTTTTTGGTCAGCTGTTAATAATCCCATCTGTTCATTTGTTAACATAGATAATATGCTTATGGCGTCAGTATGAATTTTGTCATAAGCACTATTTATTTGATGAGATAAATTAATTCCTGAGTTTAAAGTTTGCTTTTCATCAATTCTTCTCGCTGATAAATTTAAAAAATTATTAGCATCAAAATCAGGAAAATTATTTTCTATTAATTTACGAACTGCAGGATTAGAGCCAATTAATCTTTGAATCAAAAATACAGCTTCAAACATTTCATGATTAGGTCTTGTAGAATCCGTAACTGCTTTTAGAAAGTTTTTTGCCTGTTCTTTACCAAAGTCAGGACCACTTAATCCAGCAACATTAGTTACTTCATAGTTGTTATTATCAATAATTTGATGTACTCTCTCTATAGTGTAATTAGCACCTTCTGTTAGCGATGTATATATTCCTTCGGCTATAGTAGACATCTTTGAAGCTTTATTAGCAATATCAGCGGCACTAAAAGTATCCATTGGCCCAGGAGTATATAAATTTGAACTTTTTGCAATTAAGTTTTTCACTTCTATAAAACATCGTAAGATTTCTTTAGTTTTTTGGACATCAGTTATGTCCGCATTTTCAATAATGCTCTGCATTCTATTTCGGTACGCTTCTCGTTTATCACTTTTTAATACGGTAGCCATTTCTTGAATAAAATCTTGCATTGCTTTTAAATTATTTTCTATTGCCATTAATTTGTGTTCCCCCTTATTTTGTTGAGTATATTATATCATAACATTATTACAAAATCAATATTATTTAAAAAATAAAACACACTAGGAGTGTGTTTTTTAACTAAATTTTGCTTTTATTATATCATTTGCAACAATTCTAACAGATGTTCTAGACATCGGCCCTGTAATTAAGAACGCCTGACCAAGACCTGCTGTAACGATGTTGTCTTGCTCTTCTTCATTAATTTCACCAGCATTTCTATACAAACTTACAAGGTCAGATATATCGTTTGGTGCAAGTGAGAATATAAATGAATATTGACTAGCGTTAATTACAGCTGATGATTGACGCTCAATTTCTGGCGAACCTACAAAGTCCTTTATATTTTGCGTAATTACTATTTGCATACCAGAATATTTTCTTATACGTTTTGCCATTTGCGCCATAAAGTCAAGAGCTATTGGAAATTTTGGATTAATAAATACGTGTGCTTCGTCAACAGCAATTACAATTTTTCTGTTTGCAGAATATTTATCATTAAAGTCTTTATTTTTAATAATTTCGTTATCAAGATATTTAAATACAAGTAGCATTTGAGCATTTGCGATGACTTCGTTACGGTTAGCAAGTAATGACCTAAAACTAAATGTAATAAAGTTTTCTTTTGTAGCAATAGACGTTGGTCCATTCCACAAGTTACTGTTTCTTCCGCCACTTGCAAATTTGGAAATATAAGTTTCAACTATTTGCAAATTACGTTTGCGATATTGATCTTTTTCTTTTTTGATACTATCAACAATAAGTTTATATAAATCGTCAAATATAGGAAAATCTTCTGGTTTTAACTTATTAAGAGCAGTAAATGAATCAATTCCCTTCTTTTGATACATTTCAATAACTAATGCATTTAATGTCTCAAATGCATCCGATGACATACCAGGCAATATAACTGAGAAGAATTGTTCCAAAAACTGTAAGTGTGTAGAATATGAATCATCACTACTACCCTCATCTGATTCAAGCGTTGTAATAATATGGAAAGGATTAAGTCGTCCACTAATAGATGAACCAACATCAAGCACTTTACCTTTAAGATTATATGCAAGACCCGAATATTCATCTTCGGGGTCAAGAACGAATATTTTTGTATTTTCAGCAGCAAGGTTAGTAAGTAGTGTCTTTGTCGCATAAGATTTACCACTACCAGATTTACCTATTATCATCATATTACTATTAACCCTTTCACTATTTCTTGTAAAAAAGTTAACAAACACAGGATATTCGTTAAAGCC
>CALVZT010000088.1 GCA_944372595.1 uncultured Clostridia bacterium | reverse complement strand
TGAACCGAATCGGCAACCCCAATAAAGCCAACTTCTTGTAATAAATTAGTATATTTACCGTTGTGAGTAGGGTTGTCTTCTAATAATAATTTGCGTGAATAATCAAATAATTTTTCAACATTTTCTATCGCTGTGATATCAATATTTTTATTCATTTGTTTATTATAAAGAGTAATTAATTCATCTAACGACATTGAATTATCGGTATTGTTTAGTTCTTCAACGAACATTTCTCTAAAACAATCTCTTATGTTAATAGTTTTTGCGTTTTCAATTACTTTTAAAATTTCTGTTTCTTGAGCGGTTCTATTTTTTTTGTCTTTTAACATTTTTATATAGTCTTTAACTAAGTAGAAATCATTGTGTCCAGCATAACCGTTATATTTAGTAAGTGCCATACAATATTTCATTTTGTTTTCCATAATATAAGAAATAGTTTTATTTTCAATTAAATTTTTTAATTCATTTTGGTTAAATTCAGAAAAAAAAGTGCAACCAAAATCAAATGCGGGTGCTAGTCTTATAGTACAGCTACGCCCTTCGGGATTGTTATATATTTTAGAAATTAAAACAACATTTCCTGAATGCCTATCACTATTAAAACACAATAGATCACCAATTACTTGCTTAATTAATTGAATTTTTATTGTACCATAATCAACATCAATACCACGAGGATATATGGTTTCGTAATTAGCAAAAAACTTTTTCATTAACTCAATATTGTTATCAACCCAAATTCGTGGTACATGATATTCTTGTCGCGATTGAGAATTATAATCTAGTTTCTTTCCCCTAATAATTGCACTTAAATCTTCTAACCTCTTTTGTTCGCTATCTAATTTTAAAAATTTATAAATTTCCGTCAACGAAATCTGAGCTTCATCATCGTTTGCAAAAGATTCTGAATAAGCGGCAGGGAGAGATAATAAAAAATTATCAGAATTAACAACTTCTCCAAAATGATAAGAAACTGTTTCTATTCCTAATTTTTGAAAAATTTTTGAAGTCAAACATTCATGAAAAATCAGATTTGTATCGTTATCCAATATATTAGCAAAATTTATTTTTTGATTGTTATTAGACTTATCAAAATATTTTTCTGTTTTTATATAATAAGTTTTTTTCTTACCATTATTATCATATTCAACTCCAACACTTTTTGCCTGATAACCTGTTGACAAAATACCTATTCGATCAGAATAAAATGTTTTCATAGTGTTTTATCTTCCTTATATATATCCCTAATTAAAATTCCATCTTGGGGTGGCCTATTAGAAAATATGAACTCTCCATATTGAATATTAATATTGGCCAATTTATCAAGTATATTTTCATCTTTATCATCGTTGTCAATATTGGCACAACTAACTATATCGTCTCTTGATAAAGATTGATTAATCAAATTTTGAAAGAATAAAGGAATTTTATTGCCAAATTTGTTTTCTGTATTGCTATTTATTTCGTATTTAAGTTCCAAACATCCGTCGCCAACAAAAAAATACTTTTCCTCTATTTTATCAAAATCTTCACTATAAAAAGTGTATTGAGAAAGTTTGTTTTTTTCTTTTATATTTAACCTTCCCAAATATAAATCTTTGAAATAAAGAAAATAATTTTTTGATTGATTCATATATTCCCCTGGTTTTGTTAATTTTAACATAGCATCATTTTATTGTCAATATCAACTAAAAATTAAAAAATACCTTTTAGGTATTTTATATAATATAACAATTTACAATAAACAAGGTGATAATAATTAGATAATAAGTTTTAATATTTAATAATCTACAATTGTTCAAACAATAATACTATTTTTATTCATCATCCCCCATTGCACTATGATTTGTATTTATATGTTCTTCGCTAATTGTTTCTTTTTCTGTAATTGGTTTTTGTGAAAGGTCGATTAGTGGGGGAATTTTAGCAAATGGCCTCTCGTCTATAAAACAATTTTTAAAACATTTTCTTCTAAGCGGATTTTGATGCAAAAGTATATATCTTGAAGCATTAAATAATTTTTCTATATTAATTATTGAATAAATGTCAATATCTTTTCGCATCTGCGTATTGTATAACCCAATCAATTCATCCATACTCATTGATTCTTTGGCTCCATCCAGTTCTTCGACAAATAACTCTTTGAAACAATCTCTAATATTTAAATTTATCAATTTGCTTATTAGTTTTTTTGTTTTTGCTTCCCCAGGTGTTAGATTTTTCTTATCTTTAATCAAAAGAAGATAATCTTGTACCATATCAAACTCATCAAATATATCTTTTTGAGCTCCATCAGTTAAAGAAAAAAACCTTGTATCGCAGTCCGCCATAATGTGAGGCACACCTTTTGTAATAATTTGATCATAAAAATATTTTGAATCTTGCCTACTAAAAAATGATAATCCAAAATCGTATGCAGGAGCCAATCTTATTGAACAATTTTTGTCCTTAGACAATGTGTCGAGTTTTGAAACAAAGGTTATATTTAAAGGATTTCTATCTCTATTGTGACACAACAAATCTCCAATAACTTCCATAATCATATCAGTTTTCATTTTTTCATAATCTATAACAATGCCACCTGGATATTCATCTTTTATACTTTCAATAAAATTTTTTATAAAATAAAGATTTTCATCCACATAAGTTATGTTACTAAAATCACACTCATCCACAATTGGAATTTTTTTCCCACTTAGCAACCTATCAGGAGATATAATTTTACCCTTTTTACCACAAAGATAATCATAAACAAAAAAATCATCTAATGAGAACTGACTCTCACCTTCTTTTACATAAGACTCCGAATATATTGCTGGAATCCATACTTTATTATTTTGTGGATCAATAATACGCCCAAAATGATACGAAACAGCATCTATACCTAATTTTTGAAATATTTTTGATGTTATGCATTCGTGCAAAATCATATTGTTATGTGGGTCTTTGCATTTTTTTAAATGTATTTTTGATATGGGATTTTTGTCATAAATGGTATTTTCGGATTTTATATAATAGGTTTTTTCATTACCATCACTATCAACTTCTGTGTATGTTCCCTTTTCTTGATCGCCTCTTATAAATACATCAATATCTTTTATATTAAATCTTTTTATCATAAGTTATTATCCATTTTTTTGTCTATTAGTTTGG
This sequence comes from uncultured Clostridia bacterium, assembly GCA_944372595.1. Lineage (GTDB taxonomy): Bacteria > Bacillota > Clostridia > Christensenellales > UBA1242 > CALVZT01. The sequence continues at coordinate 133 of CALVZT010000088.1, read as the reverse complement.
TCTATTTTGTAACAAATTTACAATACAATTATTTTTTTTGTTTTAAATTATATTCGACATCGCTTTGCCTAATGCCTGCAAATTTGTATAGCACTTCATATTCGCTGTCACTTTCTTTTATATCTGCCATACT
>CALVZT010000087.1 GCA_944372595.1 uncultured Clostridia bacterium | reverse complement strand
GTTTTGCCATCAGTATATAATTTTTCAAGATTATAATATTCTCTTAGTTCCTTGCTTAATATATGTACAATAACAAAACCATAATCGAGCACTACCCAATTAGACTCACCATAACCTTCTTTGGCAAAGACTTCAAGATCAATTTTATCAAGAACATTACCTGCAACTGCTCGTGCTTGTGGAATATTATTGATTGAACATATTATTACATTGTCACACAATGAAGATATCTTTGATGTGTCTATAACTATGATATTCTCGGCTTTTTTCTCTTCGAGCAAAGTGCATATTTTTACTATATAATCAAATTCTTGCATAATTAACTCCTTAGTTATAGTGTAATACAAAACATTAATTTAATCAAATAATTTTTATGTGTTAATAATAGTAAATTGTCAATAAATTATGTATGAACAATTCAAAAACTTCCGAAATTATTAATAATATTATTAAATTTATTTTGATATTTGCATTAATATTTTTATGGCTAAGATATTTAAAAATAGATAATTTATATGCATTCATTATAGCAATAGTTGTAGATATTGCTCTTTGTAAATTGTTTGAATTTATATCGAAGAATAGGCAAGTATCAAAACAAATTGAAAAAAACGAAAAGAAAGATATAGATAAATATATGTTATCTTTTTTACTTAGCGACAAACTTGATAATATAGATTTTTTTCATAAAGCGATAAAAAATTCAAAGATTATTGATGAATTCGTTGTTTATAATAATGTAGCATTAAGTCCCATATTTGATAGTGACACAATTAATTGGGAGCATATCGCAAAATCTGTAATTAAAGCTAAGAAAATGGGATATAAATCTATTATTATTTGTTGTGTTGAAAGTAAAATAAAAAAATTTGACATTGATGGTATTAATGTGAAGATTTTAGAAAAGGAACAGACATATCTTAAAATATTAAAAGCTAATGATTGCTATCCCAAAATTGTATTGGACATAAAACCAAAGCGTACATTAAAGGGTGTTTTAAGTCAATTTATAGATAAAAAACGTGCCAAACATTATTTTTATTTTGCTATAATCTCTTTTTTATGTAGTACATTTGTATATTTTAAATTGTACTATTTAATAATTGGTACAATATTTAGTATATTATCGTTATTGTGTTTTTTGAATAAAAAGCAGATTGTTGTTGAGGAAAATATTTGGCAATAGACGTTAAATTAGTTGGTTTTTTTGATTAAATTATATATACTACTAATATGGAATTAACTATAATTAAAGTTCTTCAATCCGGAGCAAACAAATTTTTAGATGATTTCTTCTTATTCGTTACTGATATGGGCGACGTAGTGTTTTTTATTGCAGTGTTTAGCATTTTGTTTTGGGCTTATAACAAAGATTATGCTTTTAGGTTTAGTTATTATTACCTCATTTGTTATGGACTTAACAGTATTATTAAATCTATTTTTGATCGTCCACGTCCTTGGCAAGCAGATAGTCAAGTTGTTAATTATACGAATTCGAGTCAATCTTCTTTTCCTAGTGGACATTCGGCTTCAATTTCTGTAATTACAACATCTTTACTTTTGGAACAGTATTCAAATAAGAATGCAAAAAAATGGCAAAAAATTGTTGGAACAATTGTTGGGGTTTTGGCTTGTCTTATTGTTGCTTTTTCAAGAATGTATCTTGGACAACACTTTTTGACCGATGTTATTGCTGGTTTGTTTATTGGTTTGTTTGTTGCTTTTTTTGCTAGGGAAATTTTTAGGTATATAAAAGATATTTACAAAATAAGTTGGTATATAGTGCCTATTGCATTTGGATTATTGTTTTTATATACAACTGAGATGTTTACGCATAATTTATCCCATGCCAAAGTTTATTCTTATATTGGACTTATTACGTCAATTATTATAGGTATTAATTTGGAAAGAAAGTTTGTAAGGTTTGATGTTAAGGCAAATGGGTTGTTTAATATATTTAAAGTTGTGTTTGGATTATTGTCCACTTATGCTTTGTATAGATTACTTGATTGGATATTGCCTAACATATTGATATTTAAGTTTATTACTGCATTTATTGTTGGCTTCTATATTACATTTGGTATAATGGCATTCTTTAAATATTTCAGCAACAAATTGCAAATTGTTTATGTGCCACCTGTTGCAAAGGAGAAAAAGATTGGAGAAGATAACAAAAAACGAAAAGCAAACATTTAATCTCGCTAAAAAATTTGCTAAAAAATTAACCGATGGGCAAGTTGTAACTTTATCTGGTGACCTTGGCAGTGGCAAAACGGTATTTGCAAGGGGAGTTGCTAGAGGATTAAAAATTAATGATAAAATTACAAGTCCAACTTTTACTATATACAATTATTATGTAGGCAAAAAAGAATTGTATCATTTTGATATGTATCGTATTGAATCAAGTTTGGAAGCAACCAATATAGGATTTGAAGAAATATTGATGAATAAAGCAATTAAACTCATTGAATGGCCTGATATTATAAAAGAATATTTACCATTAAATACGATAAAAGTTGAAATTATAAAAATTGATGACAACAAACGAAAAATTATTATACAAGGGGCATAAATGAATATACTGGCAATAGATACAACAAATAAAAAATTGAGTGTTGTATTAAGAAAAAATTATATTGATTATTATGAACAAATACAGTCCGATAAACATTTGATAACTTTATTACCAACTATTGATTTGCTTATGGATAAAGCCCAACTTAGTATGGAGAATATTGATATCATAGGTGTATGTGTAGGGCCTGGGTCATTTACAGGAATCAGAATAGGAGTTGCAACTGCTAAGGGACTATGTGAAAGTCGTGAGATAAAAACCATACCTATCAACAATTTTGAACTTATTGCATATACTAATTTTGTTAAAAATGGCGATAAAAATATTGTTGTAGTCATACCTAGCACTTTAAATAAAGTGTATTGTGCAGACTGGAATTTTAAACGAGGTTTGCATAATATTGATGTTAAATCACTAGATGAAGTTTTGGCGTCAAATGTGGGTGATAAAAAAATTGTATCTTATGTTGATATGCCTAATGTACAACGCATAGATATAAGTGAAAAAGATTTATTGACATTCGTTGAAGAATTAATAAAAGCAAACAAATATGGTAATCTTGAACCATACTATGTTGCTTTATCTCAAGCAGAAAATGAATTAAACAAAAGAGGAAAGTAATGAAAATACATAGATACGGAGCAAGATTTTTTGAAGAAATGTTTGAAATTCACAAAGAAGCATTTGGCGATGAAGCAATGACCAAAAGTGAATTTTTG
>CALVZT010000086.1 GCA_944372595.1 uncultured Clostridia bacterium | reverse complement strand
GGCACAAAAAGAGCGATGTAAAAAATCTTGTTTGTAAACCAGCAGTAATATATGATTTGGTAAAGTCCGATTGTAGTAATGTAACTCATTATGTAGAGAAGAAAAATAAATAAATTGATAAAAATTGAAATAATATATTTTTTAAAAATTTTTAGTTTAGGAGATAAGATGAAAAATATTTTTATTTTACATTCATTAAATGGGGATACATTAGACTTTTGGGGACAAGATATCAAACAATATGCAGATAACAAAAAAATTGATATATACTTACCAAAATTTCCAATAAGAGAAAAAAGTTCATTTAAAAAATTTAATACAATATTAAGCAAATATTTTAAAGATGGAACTTTAAATAAAAACTCTATTATTATTGCTCATTCTATTGGTAATCCATATTTTATAAAATTTTGTAGATTGCACAACTATATACCAAGCCAATATATAGCAGTTGCCCCTGGTGCTGTCTATAATTATCCTTCAACACGAAAAGACTATATCGTAAAAGTAAAAGAACAAGCATATTTAAAAGAAGAAGATTTTGAATATGGAAAAAAATTTAAAAACATTTATTTAATTTATTCTGATGAAGATGATAAAAATTTAGAAAAATTTACTAGGTTTGAAAAAGATTTCAATACAAAGTCCTTTTATTTAAAAGGCTATAATCATTTTGATGGATATCACAGAATCTACAAAATACCAGAATTGATACAATTAATTGAAAAACTGTTAGATAAAAAAGTTTGAATAAAAAATTAATATTTTATTTATGAATTATATTTTTATAAGGGGAAAAATGAAAATAATTGATATATTAACAACGCGGGGCGAAAAATTATATGGTTGTATGTATGGTAAAAGTAGTAATAACACCTGCGTAATAATAACCAATGGTACTGGCGGTAATATATTTGATAATGTGTTTTTAAGAAAATTGGGCGAAGAATTTGAAAAACAAAATATTACATACATTTATGCACATAACTCTGGCGCATGGGGACTGAGTACCGAACTTTTTGATAATTGTTTAGAAGATATACAAGCTTTTGTTGATTATGCAAAATCTTTAAACTTTAAAAAAATTATCTTAGGTGGACATAGTTATGGGGCGAATAAAGTAATATATTATTTATTTCAAAACAAAAAAGAGCCAATAGATAAATACATTTTGATATCACCAGTTGATATGAGATATAATGCGGATTATAAGCAAAAAAGCATTGATGAACTTTTACCTATTGCAAATAAGTATAAAGAAGATAATCGACTTGATGATATGTTACCAAAAAAATTTAATAAATTTAATTATTATACTGCAAGGGCATTTTTTGACTTTATAGAAAATAAAAATGCGAGTAATTTGCCAATATATTCAAGTAGTGGAGATTTCTCACAATTGCAAAGTATAAAACAACAAGGTTTATTTATAATGGGAAGTCAAGATGATTATGCTTTTGGTGATGCAAAAAAACATTTGCAAAAAATAAAAGACAATGCAGGTAATCCTAAAAGTAAAGCGATTGTTATAGAAGGGGCAGGCCATACTTTTAAAGCTGGAACAAACAAATTTATACAATCAATAATTGATTTTGTAAAATAATGAGAGGTATATATGCAAAAAGTCGCCGACAAAGAAGAATTATTAAAAGTGTATGATGAGAATCATAATTTTACAGGTAAATATGAAAAGCGTAGCATAGTACACGAAAAACAATTATTTCACGATGAAGTTGCTCTGTGGATAATTAATTCTAACAAAGAGGTTTTGTTACAAAAAAGAAGCCCCAACAAAAAAATTAACCCCAACAAATATGCGTTATGCGCTGGACACGTCGGGGGGGGGCAATCTATTTGTGATGCCTTAAAAGTTGAAGCAAAAGAAGAAATTGGTATTAATATTGACGATTATGATGTTGAATTTTTAGTAATTATAAAAAGAACTGAACCACATAACTATTGCTTTTCTCATCATTTTTACATAAAAGCCGACATACCAATTGAACAATTTGTTATACAAGAAGAGGAATTAAGTGAAGTAGTATATATGGACTATAACAAATTAAAGCAAATGGTAAAAAATAATAATCCCCAAGTAGTATTTAAGTGGAATAGTGTATATCAACAAGTATTTTCTTTGTTAGATAATATTATAAATTAATTAAACGAGAGGTTTAAAAATGTTAGAATTTGCTGGTAGATTTAGTAATCCGAATTTAATAATAAAAAAAGGTGAATATTGGTCAATCATATTTAGAGAAAGCACAACAACCCTTGGTAATTGTATTTTAATCTGCAATAGGTATTGTCCTAGTATGGCAGATTTAAAATCAGAAGAAATGCAAGAATTTCCTAAACTTTGTGCTTGGTATGAAAATAAGATAAAAAAATTGTATGGGGCAGTCAAGTTTAATTATTTTGCCCTTATGATGAAGGACGAATTTGTTCATTTTCATATTATACCAAGATATGATAGAAAAATCGAAAAATATGGTATTGTATGGGAAGATAGTGATTATCCAAAAGCATCTAGTCTAAGTAAAATAGATGTTGACAAAAACATATTAGAGCAAATCAAACAAGATTTAAAAGAGGACTAATTATAAATATTTATGAGTGATTATTTTTATCAAAAGTCAAAATATTATTATGAAATGTACAAACAAAATAAGTTAGTACGTAAAGTTTGTGCTGTTGTAATGAATTGTAATAAAATATTGACATTGATAAAAAAAGATAAGGCTTATCTAATTGGTGGAAGCGTTGAGAAAAATGAAACAACTAAAAATGCGGTTGTTAGAGAAGTGTTGGAAGAGACGGGAATCAATGTTAAGATAATAAAATATTTAACAAAGACTTATTATAGCGTCAAATGGCAATTTGAAGATAAAAATTTTGATAACAAAAGGGTAGAGTTCTATTATTTGTGTGAGCCATTAGATAAAGCAAAAGCCACAAACGTTAAAGGTATTGCAGGGGAATTTGATGGAGATGAAAAATTGATATGGTGTGATATTAATGATCTGAAAAAATATAAATTAAACGAAAAAGAATTAAGGATAATAGAAAATTTGATAAATTAAGTGTTGACAACCGAGTTGTTGTGTGTTAGCCTATTAGCAGAGGAGAAAAATATGAGAAATCAAACACTTTATATCCAATACAAAATCGTCTCATTAAGCATGACAAATCTTAATGAATTTTTTTGCGTGGGTAATAAAAGTTTGATTTTATAGTATTTAATAACAAAAATATAACACCCATTGCAAATAATGGGTGTTTTTTATTTTATAAATATAATTTAATAAATAAGGAGAAAAAATTATGAAAATAAAAAAAATTATAGCA
>CALVZT010000085.1 GCA_944372595.1 uncultured Clostridia bacterium | reverse complement strand
CTAACCAGTCAGTGCTAGTAATATGAGCACATTGTCTGCAAGTTCTTCTATTTAACATTCTATTGATCAATACTTTTTTATCAAGGTCAAGCAGAATTACTGCATCAATGTTAACAATTTTTTCAAGCGCTTCGGCTTGTGGAATATTCCTTGGAAAACCATCAAGAATAAATCCATTTTTGCAATCAGATTTTTTGATTCTTTCTTGCAACATATTTATGGTTACTTTGTCAGGTACTAACTCACCCTTATTAATATAGGTTTGAGCAAGTTTTCCAAGTTGTGTTTGATTTTTAATATTTTCTCTAAAAAGGTCCCCAGTTGATATATGAGCAATGTTATATTTTTCTTTAATTAGGCTTGATTGAGTACCTTTACCACTACCCTGTGGTCCAAAAATTATAATGTTCATAAATCTCCTTATTTTAAGAATCCTTTGTAATTACGCATTAACATTTGGGCTTCTAATTGTTTGTTAAATTCCAATGCAACTGATACAACGATTAACATACCGGTAGCACTGAATGCATTAACAAGTGTACCATCACTATTAATAGCAGTAAATATTAGGGTTGGTACCAATGCAATGAATGCTAGGAATATTGCACCAAATAAGGTAATTCTATTGGAAATCTTTTTAAGATATTCAACTGTTGGCTTACCGGCACGAATACCTGGTATAAAGCCACCATTTTGTTGAATTTGTTTTGAAATATCTTCTGGGTTAAAGCTAAGTTGTGCATAGAAATACGAGAAGAATAATATAAGTACTGCAACTACTATGCTATATACCCAACTTCCAGCACCAAGCCACTTAGAATACCAAGCGAAGAACGCTGAATCTGGCCAGAACATACTACAAATCAATTGTGGGAATGTAATAAGTGCCATAGCAAATATTATTGGCATAACGCCTGAACCATTGACTCTAATTGGTATGTGAGTACTTTGTCCGCCATACATCTTTCTACCTTTGATTTGTTTAGCATATTGAACAGGGACTTTTCTTTCTGCCAAATCAACCCAAACAATAAGAGCAAAAATTAAGATAACGGCAACTATAAATCCAATTAAAGACCATAAGTTATTAAGGTCACTACCAATACCCGAGATAGCATTAGCAATAGACATACCGGCAGTAGATAAAATACCAATGAAGATTAGAAGTGACAAACCATTACTAACTCCAAGTTCAGTGATTTTATCGCCTAACCAAACGGTAAACATAGCACCAGACACAAGCAATATAACAACGAAAGTACTAATTATCCATAGTGGGAAATCAGCACCGAACAAGTTAGTATCGAGTGCACTTGTTCCAAAACTAACCACAATACCAATTGCCTGAGCAACAGCAAGCACTAATGCGGCAATTTTGGTATAAATGTTCATTTTTTTTCTACCATCTTCGCCTTGTTTTGATAAAGCTTGAAGTTTTGGAATTGCGATAGTTAATAATTGAATAATAATTGTTGCATTGATGTATGGTATAACACCTAACGCTAGGAACGAACCATTTGCAAGTGCTCCACCACTTACGGCACTAAGCAAACCAAGGAATCCGTCTTGTGCTTGCGAACTGTAAACAGTAGGGTCAACACCTGGGATAGGTAACCAACAACCAATACGATATATTAGCAACAAAAGCAAAGTTATAAGTATTTTTTTTCTTACTTCTTTGATTTTGAATGCTTCGACAATGGTTTTAAACATTATAGCACCTCTGCTTTTCCACCTGCTTTTTCAATCTTTGAAATAGCGGATTGAGTAAATTTATTCGCTTTAACAGTTAATTTCTTAGAAAGTTCACCATTTCCTAATACTTTAACACCATTTTTCTCTAATTTACCGATAATATTTCTCTCAAGTAATGCCTTTGCATCAACAACATCACCGTCATTAAAGACTTCCAAAGAAACAACATTAACAATAGCATAAACTTTTGCAAATTGTGAATTGTCAAAACCTCTTTTTGGTAATCTTCTAATTAGAGGTATTTGTCCGCCTTCAAAACCAGGTCTTACACCGCCACCGCTACGAGCATTTTGGCCTTTGTGTCCTTTACCACTAGTCTTGCCGACACCGCTTCCTATACCTCTGCCCAATCTTTTTGGACTTTTCTTTGAATTAGGTGCTGGAGATAAAGATTGTATATACATAACTCCTCCTACTTAACTTCTTCTACTTTAACTAAGTGTTTTACTTTGAACAAACTACCTCTGATACAAGGGTTGTCCGGAAAGATCTTTGTAGTGTTAAGTTTTTTAAAGCCCAAAGCTTCAATAACTTTTGCTTGGCGTTTTTCATAACCAATAACACTCTTAACATAAGTAACTTTTAATTGTTTTTGTTTCTTTTCCATACTCCACCCCTTATTAAATTTCTTCAACAGATTTACCACGAAGGGCTGCAACTTGTTCTTTTGTTCTTAATTGACTAAGGCCATCAATTGTTGCTCTAACACAGTTGATTTTGTTGTTAGAACCATGAATTTTAGTTGTGATATTTTTGATACCAGCAAGTTCAACAACGGCTCTTGTACTACCACCAGCGATAACACCAGTACCGATTTTTGCAGGTAACATCAATACGCTTGCTTTACCAAACTTACCAATAACATTGTGAGGGATAGTTGTGTTATCAATAGGAACGCTGATAAGATTTTTCTTAGCTTGTGCAGTTGCTTTTTCAATTGCTTCTGGAACTTCTGCTGCTTTGCCAATACCCATACCAACGAGTCCTTTCATATTGCCTACAACCACAAGAGCACTAAATCTCATTGTACGACCGCCCTTAACAACTTTTGCAACACGACGCACTTCAACTAATTTCTTTTCGAATTCGCTATCTTCTCTACGAGTAGTAGGTTTCTTTTCTTTTTCTTTACTTTTTTCAACTTTTGCCATACTTTCCTCCACTAAAACTCAAGACCGGCATCTCTCGCACCGTCTGCCAAACTTTTAACACGACCAGTGTAAAGATATCCACCTCTATCGAATACAACAGTTTTGATTTTCTTTGCCTTAGCAAGTTTGCCAATAGTTTGACCAACGATAAATGCAGTCTCTTGTTTTGTTTTTCCTTCGGCTTGTTTTGCTATTTCTTTTTGAATAGAAGAAGCACTAACAATTGTCTTGCCTTTTGAATCATCAATTATTTGAGCGTAGATATGGCCAGTACTACGATAAACATTAAGTCTAGGACATTTTGTCGTACCTTCAACTTTTTTCCTTACTGATAAGTGACGACCTTGTCTGATTTTGTTTTTATTACTTTTACTAATCATTCTCTAATCGCTCCTTTATTTTTTACCTGAAGTTTTACCTTGTTTACGAACAACAACTTCATCTTTGTATTTAAT
>CALVZT010000084.1 GCA_944372595.1 uncultured Clostridia bacterium | reverse complement strand
GCTTTTAATCTAACAGCAAGCGATATAGAAGTAGTTAGCCCTGCCCTACCACGTGACTGGACCATTGAAAATACAACCAATAGTGGTATTATTAACTTAAATAAAACTCAATTTGAACAAGCTAATTATCCTTTTGCACATCCTGGTGTAACAGGTTATCCAAATTCAACTACGGACTTAAACAAAACAACAAACAACGTGCTTGTTTTATCCGCTCAAAATGGTTCTAACACTTTAAAAAGTAATTCTTTTGCAATCAATTCAGATACAATTGCGAGCATAAGTGCTTATATTAAAACCCAGGATTTATTAGATGGCGAAAGTGCAACTTTAAAATTAGTTGAAACAAGTGGTGCATTATTAGTTAGCAAAGACATAACATTAGATAGTTGGAAAGAATACACATTGTATATCAAAAACACATATACTTCCCTTAATGTCCAATTAGTATTAGAACTTGGAAGTACAAAAAATAAAATCACTAATGGCCGAGTATTTATAGATAACGTTGCCGTAAATACTTCAGTAGATAACGAAACATTTATTTCAAAACAAAACACAGCATCCGACTATTATGCTACCACCAATTTAAGTACTAATAGTTTTAATAGTTTTGATGGCAAACAAGATGGAGTGTATATACCAACTACCGTAATTGCTGGTAATGAGTCGTTAGGTACAATTGCAGGTATCGTTGACGTAACAGAGCTTACAACATCTAACCCTGGCCTAAGAAATGGAGCAACCGACAACTATGTATTAATGATTAATAATACAATAGATGGTAACTTCTACTATAAAAATAGATTTGAATATTCCCTAGAAGAAGGCTCTTACTATAAAATTAGTGTTTGGATAAAAGTTGAAGACCTTACAAGTAGTGCACCAAATGACGAAGAAAACAATGCTTATATGGGTGCCAATTTTGCAATTACAAATACCGATCATACTTTCAAAGCTATTTCATCAACAGCAAACACGGATAACAATGGTTGGCAAGAATACACATATTACGTTAAAGCAACTAATGCTCAGTCATTGTATATTTCTCTTGGACTTGGCAATGCTGTTGTAACGAGTGGTAAGGCATATTTTGATGACCTATCGGTAGAAAAAATTGAAGAATCATATTATTTAGCAGCAACAGAATCTGACAATGTTATAGTTGGTACAGTTACTGAAGAAACGGAAGAAGAAGAAACCGAAACCGAACCTACTACCCCAACAACACCAGTAAACGTATGGATATTAGTACCTTCGTTATTACTTGCAGTAACATTAATCGCTGCAATAATAAGTATTGCAATTCAAAATATCAACTTCAAAAAACGTGTCAAAGTCAAACCTCAAACTTATGATAGAACCAAATCTTTGAACAATGATATTGTAAGACGTGAACTTGCAAAAGTACGTGAAGAAAAAATCGCTGGAATCAACAAAGAGATTGAACAAATAAAAGCAACAATGGAACAAAACAAGATTGCTTACGAAAATACTATTAAAGGTCAAACTAACAAAAACAAACTTCAAGCAGAATTTACTAAATATGCAAAAACAAATAACAAGTTAGAAATGCATATAGACAAATTAAAATCAGCAATCACTTATCTTCAAGACGAATCAAATATTGCTAACGAAGAATATAAAGAAATCAAACGTAGAGAAAAAATATTAGAAGCAAAAAACAAAAAAACAATCAAACAAGAAAAGAAACAAAAAAAGGTTGAGGATAAGAAAAATAAACAACAATAAAAAAACTGCATAATTGCAGTTTTTTTACTGTACTTTCAAAACCTTTTTATAACAGCGCCTTCTCTTGTTTTGTACAAAATTAAATGATTCCCATTGTTTATGAATTTTTGTATTATATTCAAGCATAAGATTGGTGTCACCATATTCAATATTGTTTTCGATCATTTTATTAACTAATTCGTTTAAAATTATTGCATTAACGCCTTTACCTTGATATTCTGGATCAACAGCTATTAATTCAAAATCAATATGTTTTACATTTTTTAGTTCACGCATTATTCTGAACAATCCAAATGGAAACAATTTGCCTTTTGATTTTTGTACCGACTTAGACATTGATGGAAAAGCAAGTCCAAATGCAACTACTTTATCATTTTTATCAAGTATTGTCATAATAAATCGCATATCTATGGTTATTTTAAAAGCATCTATTATTGCTTTTCTAACCTTATCTGTGTATGGCACTACTCCATATAAGGGACCGTATGCTTTATCCAATAAATCAAATACTCCATCTTTGTATTTTTCGAGATATTGTTTTTTGGGAATAATAGGAGCAACTTTTAATTCATACCTTCTTAAAACTTCCCTAGCTATTCTTGCAAAACGCTCGTTCTTTTCTTTCGGAGGATAAACTTTATATTCTATATAATCAACTTCTTTCTCGTATCCAGCATTTTCTATTAATTTTGGATAATAGTCATAATTGTATTGCTCTTCGTATGTTCCAAGTTGGTCAAAACCTTCTATTAACAATCCTTCCCTTTCTAAATCATTAAAGCCCAAAGGCCCGTGACAAATCTCTGCTCCTTGCATAGCACCCCATTCTTCAACCGCCTTGAACAATGCATTTGCTACATTTTGGTCATTAATTGAATCAAACCTAGTGAAGCGAACTCTATTTTCGCCAATTTTTTTGTTATGTAAATTTTGAATGATTGCGCCAATTCTTCCCACAATCTCACTGTCCTTGTATGCCAAAAAAAACTTAGCAGTACAATCTTCATAAGAAGGATTTTTTTCGCTGAACATTGCGTATTCATCTATTCTTAGTACAGGCACATAAAATTCGTTACCTTTATATAATTTGTAAGGAAATTTTACAAATTTTTTTCTATCTGCCTTAGTTAAAACTTCTTTTATCGTTATCATTGTTTCCTCGCAAATTTAGTATATAATAAAAAACAATTTTCTACAACTAAATAAGGATATTTAAGCCATTAAAAATTTTATTTATTCCATTTTTTTTAATTAAATATTCTTCACTAACATTATATAACTTGGCGATTTTTTCCAAACTTTCCCCTGGCATTACAACATGGACTTTGGGTATTTGCTTATCTATAATAATTCTATCCCCCTCGCTTATCTTTTTTGAGGAATTATAATTTATAATATTTTTTTCTTCAATATTAAATTTTTTGATAATTGTATTCAAAGTATCTAATTCATTAATTCTATAAATAATATACATAAAATTTCTCCTAATATATATTTATTTGTAAAATAACGATAATTTGCATAATTTTACAAAAAATAAAATAAATTAAGTTAGGAGCAAAATGAAGTCTATATTCAAAGCGGTATTTACAATAACTTTATTTGCAGTGTTTACAAGAGCACTAGGCTTTTTATTTAG
>CALVZT010000083.1 GCA_944372595.1 uncultured Clostridia bacterium | reverse complement strand
GGTATTTTATTTTATCACTTCTTCTATAACTCCTCCACCAAGACAGTTTTCATCTTTATCATAAAAAACTACAAATTAGTGATAAAAGTATGTAATATTTAACACAACTATTTAAAAAATTTATTTACTAAAAAACATAGTTATAGACGCAATATTTCCTTTAATAATGTCTCAAATGATTCGAAATATTCTTTAAATGTTTTATTATTTTCTATAATATATCCTTCAGAATAGCATTGAGTCTTAAGCAAAAATATTTCATTTGCTGATTTGTTATTATATACATTTTTGAATTCATCGACATTTACAATTTGATTGCGATGCTTGTTGTATCTTTTAAAACTATTAATAAAGGAAGTTTCAATATAAATTGGAATAAAGTTGTCTTTAAACTGCGTCTTAAAAATATTAAATTCAATTCCATTGCAAAGTCCATCAATCACGTAGTTATGTTTATTATCTTCCTCAATACATTGGATCATTTTTAAAGATAAATCACGTTGTCTTTCTTCAGTATCTTGAAGTGATTCTTTATCAGTTTGATAATTATTAGATTTATTGATAAATTCGCTATATTGAAGTTTTCTAAATCCGTATTTGAACTTTAAATACTCTGCCAATGTAGTTTTGCCAGTACTTATTTCTCCAATTAAGCCTATGACGATTTGCTTAGCAGTTTTCTTTTCCGCAACACTTGGTACAATCAAAAAATTTTCTTTCTCATTTCCAAGTGCGACATATTGATCATTTAAATAAAACAGTCCTACCAAAGCAGAAGCAACGGCATCCAGTTCATCATGGGTAATCTTTGTTGCTGTTATATATTCTCCATTAATTCCAAAGTTTTTATAACTATTAATTAAATGTTCTACTCCGTTTTGTTTACGTCGAATGCTTAAAATGTCTTGTGCAACACCAGGATAACTTTCTATAACTTTCACACCCAAATCATGAAATTTTTTCGCAAGTCTTATTCCACGATTTGTTACATTCAGCATAGAAGGAATAAGACATGGATACACTCCTATTCCAAAACTTGATAAAAGTCTTTCACAATACCGTGTTATTCCATATTTTTTACAATCACAATTTGGATCTGTACAACAACGCCCCTCAGGATAAGAAAGTGGTGAATCAATTGAAACAATTTTAGGATTATATTTCATACTTTCAGCAATCAATTCATCATCCGAACAAATTGATTTTGTTATGACTTTGTCTCCAACGAAAACAGCCCACCCACTAGGCTTTGCCTCTTTCCCAGTCAAATCAATACCAACAACAGCCGAATGTCCCAGCATTATATCGTCATTGTTACCAAAAAAATGTTTGAAATCTTTTTTTATCTTTAAATTAACAGGAATTTTTGCACAAGATACCGCCTTTTTTTTATTAAAATGTACGACTAGGTCGTCAAATTTCATATAATTCAAAACTCTATTCTTTAATTTTGGAAAATAATTAAGCATTTCTTCAGCATAATAAATGCAATTTAGATGTGCTGCCGAATGTGAGTCCGTCCCTACGGAAACAAACACTTTGCTTTTTTCTATTGCCTTTAAATGCTCCATTCCGACATCAAAACGTTCTGGAAAACAATTAAGTTCAAGTGCAACATCATATTTTTCACAAAGATCAATCAACCATTTAATGGAAATGTCATAACCCTTTCTACTTGAAAACAACACACCAGGTCTTCCTAGCAATTTGCCTGTAGGATGAGCAAAGATATTTACAAATGGATTGCTTAATGCTTTTTCTATACGTTTCTGCATTTCATCTGGAGACATTTGCATAAATGTGTGAATGCCCGCTACAACATAATCAAATTTACTTAATATGGAGTCCGAAAAATCTAGCGAACCATCTTTCAGAATTTCAACTTCAATTCCAGAAAGTAGCTTTATACCTTTTTGTTTTAATTTACTTATTTCTTCAATTTGTTGCAATGCATCAACTTCAGATATTCCTCTAGCTACTTTGAGTGCATAGGAATGATCTGTAATACCAATATATTTATGTCCTAATTGTTTTGCATACTGAGCCATTTCATCAATGCTATGTTTGCCGTCGCTCCATTTCGTGTGCATATGCAAATCACCCAACAAACTTTTCATTTTTTTTGTTGGCATTGGCAATAAATCTACAAACTTAATTTGTGCTGGAATACCAAAAACAGTATTAAATAATAATTCATCCTCACCAATCTGTATGTTACAATATCTAGTTGATGTTTGAAGACATTTAATGACTGTAATTTTTTTTGCGGCTTTGCAATATATTTTTATAATTTCAGGCTTATCTTCCCATGTTGAATCCCAAACAGCAATAGTATCTGTCTCCGAAGCATTAAGCATACTAATAATTTCTTTTCCTAAACAGGCAACGTATGAACGTAAATACTTTCCTTGAACCGATACATATTCTTTTAAAAATGTTTTAATTTCACGCAACTCTGCATTGCTTATTGCGATTGAATAATTTTTATCAATTGTAACCACATTTTTTAATGCAGCTACATCTTTTATCCCATTATCAAATAATTTCTTTATTATACGCGATTTCAAACCGTGTGCTAAAATTAACGAATAATCATTAATTCCATATTTTTTTTCTAATTTACATAAATCAGCACATCTTCCTGTGGACAATACTTCTTTAATAATTTTTGCACTACCGTCCCCAACTCCTTCTAATACCCGAACATCTTCTCCGCGATTAATTAAATCCTGAATAAAAGTTCCATAAGCATCAATAGCCATACCAGCATTAAAAAATGCTTTAGATTTATATTTATTTTCCTCAAATATCTCTAAGATCCTAGACAACTTATAAAAATAAAATGCTATTTCAAAGTCAAACATAGTAACACCTCTCGAAACGATTTAGTTGTATTAAATTACTATTATTTTTATGTAAAATTATAAATCAAATTTTTTATTATAACAAATAACGCTTTTTCATGACAATTTTTAATTTATTCTTAATACTAGTATTACAATAATTACGGGATGAGTACATTAATCTATCAATTTTCTAATAATGTCTAAAAAACTGTTTCCCATAATATTTATTAATGAAATTCTTCTAAATAATTTTATAATCAATTATTGAAAAAACATAATTAAACATATATATAGTAACACAGATCTTATAAAAAAACAAATAAAATTGTTTAAATACATTTTTCAAGTAATTTGACATTGCAAAAATATTTAAAACACAATTATAATGTTACTCTATAAACTTATAAATAATTCAATAAACTTATCTTACATTTGTAAGCAAAAGAAAATAATTTTTTAATATTTAATAACAAAAATACCGACTTTATAGTCGGTATTTTATTTTATCACTTCTTCTATAACTCCTCCACCAAGACAATTTTCATCTTTATCATAAAAAACTACAAATTGTCCTTCTGTCACTGCCCTTTGTTTTTCTTTAAAATGCACTAATAC
>CALVZT010000082.1 GCA_944372595.1 uncultured Clostridia bacterium | reverse complement strand
CTTCCTGCCTCATCATATGTACACATAAAAGATTTTTTGAGATTCTTATATATTTCTTTTGCCTTTTCAGACAAATTTTTCTGCAAAGGCAATACTGCAACTTTGTATGGAGCAATTGAAGGTTTGAAATGCATCACAACTCTCATATCTCCATTGCCCAAGTCTTGTTCTTCATAAGCATCACACAATGCAACAAGAGTTAATCTATCTGCCCCGATTGTGTGTTCAATTACTGTTGGAATAAATGTTTCATTAGTAAATGGGTCAGTATACATCATTGATTTATTTGAATATTCCTGGTGCCTAGTCAAATCCCAAGTGCCACGATGGTGTGTACCATTTAGTTCTTCCCATCCAAATGGGAACAAATATTGTACATCACAAGCCGCTTTGGCATAATGAGCCAACTTATCGTGGTCTTTGTATCTTAATTTGTTTTTATTAATACCAATCTCATTTACAAAGAAATCCATAGCAAATCGTTTATAGTACTCATAGTATTTCATAGCATCTTTTTCGTGACAGAACCATTGATGTTCCATTTGTTCAAACTCAATTGTTCTAAAAGTAAAGTTACCTGGGGTTATCTCATTTCTAAAAGCTTTACCAATGTTACCAATTCCGAACGGTATTTTTGCCCTAGTACTTCTTTGTACATTAAGAAAATTCACATACTCGCCTTGTGCTGTTTCTGGGCGAAGATAAATCTTATTTTGATTCTCATCAACTACTCCGCGACTTGTTTCGAACATTGGATTAAAGTTTCTTATTTCAGTAAAATTATGCTTACCACAAACTGGACAATTAATCTTATGTTCATCAATAAATGCCATTAATTCTTCTTTTGTCATAGCATCTGGCTTAATATCAGTAATATTGTGTTTTCTTGCATAATCTTCAACAAGAGTGTCTGCACGATGACGAGTTTTACATTCTTTACAATCCATTTTAGGATCACCAAAACTTGCAACGTGACCACTTGCTTCCCAAACCCTACGATTCATCAAAATTGCAGGATCAACCCCAAAACTATTCTCGCCTTCTTGAATAACTTTTTTCCACCAAGTCTTTTTTATATTATTTTTAAGTTCTACTCCTAATGGACCATAATCCCAAGTATTGCCCATACCACCATATATTTCGCTTCCTTGAAATATAAATCCAACATTTTTGCAAAGAGCAACAAGTTTATCCATTGTAAGCTCATTTTTGTTATTTGCCATAATATATCTCCTTTAATAAAAAAACCTATACTACTCTTGTAGTATAGGGACGATTTTCTCGCGGTTCCACCCTAATTTGCAACAAAGTTGCCTTCATTACACCTTTTACGCTAGGCGGCGGATATCTTTTCAATATCAACTCCAAGACGCCACTCTCTTCATCGTTTTTAGTATTATAATACTTTCATTATTACAAAGTCAAGTTTTTTATCAATCACTTTTCTTTTTTAGAAAAATTATACTTGTTTCTCCATAGTTGCGATTATCGTAAATTTCAAACAAATCAATTTTCTGATTTTTATTTTGTATTGTTTGATATTCCCATACAATTATACCCTGTTCATTCAGCAAGTCATAATCGAATATTTTTTTTAATGCAAACTCCCCATATTTGGTTGCATAAGGAGGATCAATAAAAATAATATCAAACTTTATACCCTTTTTATAAAAATTAAGCAAAGCAACATTGTAATCAAGATGGTAAAGATAAGCATTACTTATATTAACTAAATTTTGTTTTATTAGTTCAATACTTCGCTTATCGTTATCAACGATATATGCCTTATTTGCACCTCTACTTAAACACTCAATGCCCAAAGCCCCCGTTCCACCGAACAAATCAAGAACAATGCTATTCTCAATCCTGTCATTGATGATATTAAACAAACTCTCTTTAATTCTGTCAGCAGTTGGCCTTACTCCATCATGTTTTGGCGAATTTATTTTTTTCCCTTTATATATACCTGTTATTATTCTCACAATTATATTTTAACACAAATAGCGTTATTAATCTACTTAAATGTTAATTTTTTAACGTATTTTAATCTTTCGTGTTTCAAATTAGTCAATATCTCATAATTAATTGTCTTGCATAGCTTTGCCCAATAATTTGCATTTAATTTACTATTAAATACTTCCACTTCATCACTATTTACACCAGTTATATCGACCATAAAGCAATCCATACACACTCTACCCACAATATTGCACAATTTATCTCCAACAAATACTTTACCTTTATTAGATAAGTGAAAATTAATCCCATCGTAATACCCAAGCGGTACTATACCCACTCTCATATTTTTTCTTGCTTTATAAGAATTTCCATATCCAATAAAACTCCCTTTTTTAACATCAAAGGAGTGAATTATTTTGCTTTTGATTGTTATTGCGGGCTTTGTAATATTAGAATACCCATACATTCCAATACCTGCTCTAATCATATCAAAATTGATATTATTATAACTTTCACATGCCTCAATGGTTGCTAAATGTTTTATTATATTTGAAGGTAACAAACTACAAATATTTTTAAATATTGATATTTGAGTATATGTACGTCTTTTGTCATTAATATTACTCAAATGACTAAACACACCTTCAAAAGAAATGTGACTATTATTTTTGAGTACTTTCAGCACTTTATTAATATCTTGTGGATAAAACCCATATCTGTTCATACCAGTATTAATTTTAATATGTACTCTAATTTTTATCTTGCTTTTGGTTAACCAATCAAGTTGCTCAAAATTAGATAAAGACAATATTATATTATTTTTACTGGCGATCAAAATGTCCTTTTGTTCAAACACCCCAGTAACTAATATATCTTTGTTAGTATGATGTCTTAGAATTTTTGCTTCATCAATATTTGCAACTCCAAACATATCTACCAAGTCTTCAATGGACTGTGCTACTTTAACAATTCCATGACCATAAGCATTGGCTTTCACCATAGCACAATATTTAACATCTTTGATTTTTGTTTTTAAGATGTTATCTCTTATTATGTCCATATCAACTATAAACTTGTTCATATATTAAATTTATTCAAATAAGTAAATAATGTTTACTTTTTAAGTTAAAAATCTTGACAAAACAATCAAA
The DNA here is from genome assembly GCA_944372595.1 of uncultured Clostridia bacterium. Classification (GTDB taxonomy): domain Bacteria; phylum Bacillota; class Clostridia; order Christensenellales; family UBA1242; genus CALVZT01. The sequence continues at coordinate 405 of CALVZT010000082.1, read as the reverse complement.
TAATTATATACTCACAAAGTACTACAATCCGTGGGCACTACATAATCTCAAAGTTAATAATAGTGATATGTTGTGGTAAAAATAATATATATTGAATTAAATGAAACTAATCTGCAAGCGGAAGGGTTCCCCTGGACCCACTGAAACACATATTAATTTGATATACTTGGACGATTAGCCTAAGGTGAGAGCAACTGACTCTTAAGAAGTGCGCGACGCGTTAAAAAAGTTGCTAGTAGCAAGTTTTTAGCCAAAGCGGCGTAGCAACTATGTTGCAAGCGGAAGGGTTCCCCTGGACCCACTGAAACACATAATAATTTAATATACTTGGACGATTAGCTCAGTTGGTAGAGCAACTGACTCTTAATCAGTGGGTCCAGGGTTCGAGTCCCTGATCGTCCACCA
>CALVZT010000081.1 GCA_944372595.1 uncultured Clostridia bacterium | reverse complement strand
GCAAAGTATTACTTTTGCTATACTTTTTCTGTTATTAGAACAAGTATTAAGAACGGTTTTTACTCTATGTATAAGAAATTTCGCATATAAGATATCAACTATTCTGGTTACATTAAGCATAATTCCATTTATTATATTACAAGTGCTTTTTGTCATAAACATACAATATAATTTTATTACAATACTATTACTTGCATCACTAGGTGCTTTGTCTTCAGCTATTTATTGGCCAGCAATAAATTTGATATTTATTGCTTCAACGAATAATAAACAAGTTGAAAAACATGTTTCTAAATACGAGATTGCAAGTTCTTTTGGAAAAATGATAGCACCCTTAGTTGGAGCATTATTAATCAATTACAATTTACTATGGGTCAATCTTTTGGTTTGTGGTTTATTATATGTTTTAGCTGTGATGTTTGTATTAATACAACATAAAGAAATCACACTAAATATAAATCAAATTAGGACAATAGAGTCTGATGCAAATATTACAAAAAAATATAGAAAAACTTTATTAGTTTTTTATTCTTTAAATGGACTAAGAGATTTTGCTATTGATCAAGTTTTACCGTTGTTTTTAGCAATAATGGCAATTAATATAAAGTTAATTGGTTGGTCGTATGTAACATTAGAAGCAGGTGTAATTTTATCACATGTTATTACTATGCTATTATATAAAAAGGACAATTGGTACTTAGTAGGAATAATTTCTGCGTGTGTCTTAGGAGCATGGTTGTTGATTTTCCCATTCATAATATCTCCAACTATGGCACTAATATTTACTATCATTGTGGGAATTTTGAATCCGCTATGTTACAATGCAATGTTTGCAAAATTTATTGAGCAAAAAGACAAAAGTATTCTTGTAAATATGGTGGATAGAGAGATTGCTATAATTGGGGCAAAAGTTATACCAAGTGCACTTTTGTTTGTGTTGCCGATTAGTTGCTGGTTTATATTGGGTGGAGTAGCGTATTTGTTATATACTATACCTTATAGCATTATAAAAAATGGTGGGACAAACGACGATATGAATGAAAATTAAGATTTTACAGAATATTGTCAATAATGTTTTTTTTATAAAATATTTGCAAAATTAATTTGCAATTTGTTATAATCATAATACAAGGAGATTATTATGGATTGGTCAATAGAAACATGGAGAACATTAGCAATAACTTCCAGTATAATATCTATAATTTCATTTGCTATATTAATAATTATATGCATTTATTATTTGGTAAAAAAGCATTCTAAAAGAATAATTAAGGAAAAAGATGGCATAAGATATACAGTTAGTGACAAGACTCAAAATGAAGGCGGTCAAGTTGCAACATATATTAAAGGAGATATAATTTTAAAGCCAGATATGGTATATGTTGCAGGTAAGGATTTTAAGCCGGGCAGATATAATGTGTTATCCAGTATGGAAAATCTAAATAAGGTAACTCTTAAAGTAAACGGAGTTTCTCGTTCGCAGGAACATAATACTGGCATAATTTTTATGGAAGGAGATATAATTATAGCAGAAAAATACGCTATAATATTAAGGTAACATGAAAAATATAACACAAAAAGATAAAGAATTAATAAAAGAGTGTTTTAGTCAACTCGAAAAGAATAATGATTATGATAATTCTCCATTTTCAAACAAAGCATCAATCGTGAGGGCTAAAAGTGGTAAAATATACCCAGGCATTAATTTGGCATTATGGTATGGTGCATGTGCCGAAGTTATCGCAATTGGAAATGCCATTGCTAATGGAGAAAGAGAACTTGATTGCATAGTATCATCAGGATATGATAAAAATAATAAACCAGTAATACTAGCGTCTTGTGGTAATTGTAGGCAATTAATGGCAAGACATTGTCCTAATATTGATATAATTATTGAAATAGATGGAAAATATAAAAAAGTTAAAGTTGAAGAACTTTTACCATATGGATTTGAGCCAACTTCGAGGTAAAAAATGAAAAAAATCAAGACAATAATACTAACAACTTTTGTTTTATTGGTAGCCGTATTTTGTACGGCTTGTTTTGATTTGGATGAAAATTGGGGCAAAGACAGCAAATTAATCAAAGAATATCAAGAACAGACCTTTTTTATGTATGGCAAAGAGTATGATTATTGTATTGATTCACAAGAAGAATTAGAAGCGTTTGTCTGGTACAATATTTTGTATAGAAACAACAATGTTAGTTTTTATAAAAATTTTGATTTAGACAACACTTCACTTAGTACTCTTGTTTATAATTGCATCAATTCGTATCCAGAGTATACTGGTATTAATGTGTCATCAACAAAATCTTATGCGACATTGATTTCAGGCAATGAATACAAGTTACAAAATTTTGTTTATGAATTACCAAATGACAAATTAAATACTCATTACGAATATTCAAGTGATGTGTTTGGACAAAATTATACTTACATTTACGATAATGGAGATTTAATTGTTTCAGACGGAGTTAACACCAAAACAACTTCAAGGTATAGTCAAGATCCCGACTTTAAGTACGAATTTGGAACAGATTTGAATGAAAGAAATTTACCAATAGATGACGAAAAAGGATACGAAGTATATAACAGTGAACAATTATTTATGGTAGTTCAGTATGGACAAAGACCAATAATTGACGATAATGAAAGTGTAGTTGCAACAATATACAATAATGCAAGAACGGTATTAAGCCAAATTAACACCGATGATATGAGCGACTACCAAAAAGTTTTAAACATATATAATTGGGTATTATCAAATAATGTGTATGACTACAATATCTTGGAATATATGGAATACACAAAAGATAGTTCGCAATTGACCTTTGGAAATAGCCCAGTTTTTTATCTGGAAGGTATATTATATGATTTAGATAATCAATTGGCGGTGTGTGATGGTATATCAAAAACTATTGCATTACTATGCAATATGGAAGGAATTGAATGTATCAAAATTAATGGCTCAACGTCTGGTGGAAATCACGCATGGAACAAAGTAAAGCTAGGGGATAATTGGTATGCAATAGATGGCACTTGGGCAGAAATTGTTTGTAGCGATAGTGAAAATAAAACAATGTTTGAATTGGCTTCACATAGTTATTTTTTAGTATCAGATAAAAAACTTAATGAACTTGCTACAAGAACAACCATTTGGCCTCTTGATGAACCACAAGCGATTGATTACAATTATTATGAAAACACCACGATTACCGATACTCAAATTACACAAGACCTATATGTATCTACTGACAAAGAATTAATTGAGTTATTACAAATTGCGGATAATATTGATATTTCCAATATTGAAATTTTGCTTGACGAAAAATATTATGACTCAATGGATAATATTAGTGGGAATTTGACACAATATCAACTTATGATGGATGTAAATGGAATCACAACTGATATTGAACTTATTATAACGTCAAATACAATTGCTTTTGTCCAAAATGGTACAACTTATTATCTTGTGTATGACAATAATACATCCTCTTGGAGTGTTAAAACT
>CALVZT010000080.1 GCA_944372595.1 uncultured Clostridia bacterium | reverse complement strand
ATTGGTGAGGCTTTTGACAAGGTAGCAAGGGTGATAGGACTTGGATATCCAGGGGGACCAAAAGTTGATAAAGCTGCTAGCGAAGGCAAAAACAATATTGCATTTGTAACAAAAGATAATTTAAAAAAGAGTTATGATTGTAGTTATAGCGGACTTAAAACAGCTGTTATTAATTATGTACACAAATTGGAACAAAAAAACCAACCATTGCCAGTTAATGATATTTGTGCTAGTTTTACTTGTGAGGCAGTTAACCCATTGGTTGAAAAGTGTATAAGAGCATGCAAGCAAAATAATATAAAACAACTTTGTCTTGCTGGTGGTGTTGCTTGCAATAGCTATTTAAGACGCAAATGTCAAGAAGAATGTAACAAAAATGGGATAAAGTTGCATTATCCGGAACCAGTACTTTGTACAGATAATGCCGCAATGATTGCAAGTTGTGCTTATTACAATTTAAAATCAGGCGTTAATATAGAAAATTTAGAATTAGATGCAAAATCAAATTTGCCATTATAGGAGGAGTTATGAAATACGAATTTAATATTGAACAAAAAGATGTTGAAGATTGCTACCGTGCTTTCTTTGTTCCAAAAGAAAACAAATGGACAAAAACAAGTAGGTGGATAGTCTTTTCTGCTTTTGTATTGTCGGTTATTGCATTTATTTGGATATTGGCAGTACAAGGCGATGGATTGTGGCAAATGGCGGTACTTATGATAGTATTGGGTTTAGTTACTGCCGGTGCATTTTTTGCTCCAAAGTTGTTTGTTAAGATGTCAATTAAACACTATAACAAAACTCAACTTAGCGAAAGTGATAGAGTAGAAATTGTTATCGAAAACAATAAGTATAACGAAAAAATTTATGCTGGCAAAACATTATTAAATGAGCACACTTATAGAATTGAAGAAATAACAAGACTTGACGAAGATGATAATAATTTTTATATTTTATTTAATTTTGCTTCAGTTAGCATAATCAAAAAAGCAGGTGTTAACGAAGAACAACTAAAAGAAACAGGAATAATTCTTCATAAAGGACTTAACACCCCAAAGAGCAAAGCAAACAAAGAAAATACAGTTAATAAAGAAAATACAGAAAACAAAGAAAATTCAGATATAAAAGAAAACAATAATAATAAAGAGGACAAAAATGGACTACAAGGCAATAGAAAGTAAGTGGAATAAAATTTGGCAAGATGAGAAATTGTACAAATTTAACAAAGACAGATTAGACAAAAAATATTATTTACTTGAAATGTTTAGTTATCCAAGTGGAGCAAAACTTCACATGGGGCATTGGTACAACTTTGGACTTAGTGATAGTTTTGGTAGATTTAAACGTATGCAAGGATACGAAGTTTTTCATCCTATGGGCTTTGATGCATTTGGTTTGCCTGCCGAAAATTACGCAATAAAAACGGGTATTCATCCAAGCGATAGTACTTACAAAAATATCGAAATAATGGAAAGACAACTTCGTGATATGGGAGCAACTTATGACTGGGACTACGAGATTATAACTTGCCGTGAGGATTATTATAAATGGACCCAATGGTTGTTTTTGCAATTATACAAGAACGGGCTTGCATATCAAAAATTTGCTCCTGTTAATTGGTGCCCGCATTGTAATACCGTCCTTGCTAACGAGCAAGTCGTAAATGGTAGATGTGAAAGATGTGATAGCGAAGTTGAGAAGAAAAAACTTACTCAATGGTTCTTCAAAATAACAGATTATGCTGAAAGATTACTTGAAGGTCATGATAAAATTGATTGGCCAGAAAAAACAAAAATTTTGCAAAAAAACTGGATAGATAAATCAATCGGTGGTGAAATTGCATTTACCGTTGAGGGTACGGGAGAAGAGATAAGAACATTTACTTCTCGTGCTGACACATTGTTTGGGGTAACATATATTGTTCTTGCCCCTGAACATCCAATGGTTGACAAACTTACAACGCCTGAACAAAAGCAAATAGTTGACGCATATATCAAACAGTCTATTCATAAGAGCGAGATTGATAGAACAAGTACGGCAACCGAAAAGACAGGTGCTTTTACTGGTAGTTATGTAATTAACCCTATCAATAACGACAGAGTCCCAGTATTTATAGGCGACTATGTAATAGGCAGTTATGGTACAGGTGCAGTTATGGGTGTTGCTGCTCACGATACAAGAGATTTTGACTTTGCTAATAAATACAATCTTCCAATTGTCCGCGTACTTAAAGGTAAAGAAGGTAATGATGATTTGCCTTATACTGAATATGGTACTTTGGTTAACAGTGGGGAGTTTGACGGATTAGATAGTAAAACTGCCATTGATAAAATATTAGAAAAACTTGAATCAATGGGCAAAGGTAACAAAAAGACTAATTACCGTTTAAGAGACTGGTCAGTATCTCGTCAAAGATATTGGGGTTGTCCAATTCCTATTATACATTGCGAACATTGTGGAGCAGTGCCTGTTAAAGAAAGTGACTTGCCAGTTAAACTACCTTATGATGTTGATTGGACACCGAAGGGGACTTCACCTCTTGCTAGTAATGAAAAGTATATTAATACTGTTTGTCCAATTTGTGGACGTCCAGCAAAGCGTGATCCAGATACCCTTGATACTTTTATTTGTTCATCTTGGTATTTTTTGCGTTATCCTAATGCAAAATTATCTGATAAACCATTTGATACAGAGTTTACTAATAAAATTTTGCCAGTAGATAAATATGTTGGGGGTGTTGAACACGCAACTGGACACTTGTTATATTCAAGATTTATTACTAAGTTCTTGTATGATAAAGGATATATCAATTTTGATGAGCCATTTAAGAGCCTTGTTCATCAAGGAATGATTTTAGGTCCAGATGGGCAAAAAATGAGCAAGCGTTATGGTAATATTGTTAATCCTGATGATATTATTAATAATTATGGCAGTGATATACTAAGACTTTATTTGATGTTTGGATTCAACTATATTGACGGCGGCCCTTGGTCAGATGATGGTATTAAGACTATGGTTAGATTTGTTGATAGAGTTGATAGAATTATAAATGCTGTATATAATTACACCTCAGATAGCGATGAATATGGTAAAGAAGAAAAAGACTTAGACTATGCAAGAAATTATGCAATAGCAAATGTAACAAAGGATTTTGAGAACTTTTCGTTTAATACCGCTGTTGCAAGACTTATGGAATTTGTTAATGCACTCTATAAGTACGATACAGCAAAAACTATTAAAAATGTAAAATTTGCAAAAGAATGCATAATTGATTTAATTAAAATGTTAGCTCCAGCAATTCCTCACATAGCAGAAGAGTGGTGGCATCAACTAGGTTATACAACAAGTGTATTTAATAGTAGTTATCCAATTGCCGATGAGAGCAAATTAGTCAAAGATGTTGAAGAATTAATGGTGCAAGTTAATAGCAAAAACATTGTCAAGATTAATGTTCCAAGCAATGCAACCCAAGAACAAGTAAAGGAAATAGCAATAAAAGAAAACAAAACAGCATT
>CALVZT010000079.1 GCA_944372595.1 uncultured Clostridia bacterium | reverse complement strand
ATTATTTATTTCGATGGCTGTATTACCAGTTGTTACGTTTGGAGTAAATGTAATAACATTTGTAATAATGGTAATAGGAAGACTTAAATCATAATATTTAATTGTTAGTATAGGGTTTGTTACATTAGTAATTCCATTAAGTAAGCATTGCGGTTTTAATGTATATTCAATATAACTATTATAAAGATTATTATTGTCCAAAACAATCTTAGCATCTATTAAATCATTGTCCATACTCAAAGTTAATTCTTTAAGTAAAACATCTAATTCACTATCACTAATATTTGGATTTGAAGATGTGAACGATAAATTAAGGTTAACTTCGTTTGGGGACAAACCAGTTGCTTTTCTGAAATATGCTTTATTAGGATTATTTACATAGCCGTTGATTTGCTCTACCTCACTATTAATTTCTGATGGTACATTGTCCCCAATAACAAAAGTAACTTTTGTACTATCATCAAGTACACTTGTAGTATATCCCACCATATATTGTAGTTTTTCTGCTAATTCCAAATCATAACTATTAACTAAGTTTTGTTGTTCATAAGTATTATAAACGTATGATTTTAAATAAAATTTGCCGTTATCAGATTTTACATTAATATATACTGTTCCTGGATATTGCGCAGTAGAATAAATATTGCCAATACCAGTTGAACCTGACATAAATTCGGCTACACTTGTATCTAACAAACCATCGTTAGAATACAAAGCATAAACAATTTCTTTGTTGCTATATAACGAACTTCCATCATAATTTTTTGATGGATTAATGGAATTTGATGGCAAAATTGTGTTCGTAAAACTAATTTTATCCATTTGATTTACTTTATAAGCAAGTTCCCCAGCAATTTCTTCTGGCTCATCGATATCTATCGGCGAAGTATTAATTGAAGTACATTTGACATCAATAAAAATTTGTGTTTTGCAATATAGAGTTCCGGAATTTGCTGTAATAGTAACAACCCCACCAACATTATCGGTAGAATCTTGAACCTTAATAGGCCATACAACAAAATTCTCTCCAAGTCTAACTTTTTGAGGTATATCAATAATACCTTCTTTATCAACAGATAAGATAATATCTTCGGTCTGTCCGTTCTCCGTAGGAGTATCTACTTTCAAACTAAATGGTGAATATGCAACAACAGAAGTTCTTGTAAAATTAATAGATTCGGCTCTTATAGTATCGTCATCATTTCCAAAAATGTACACACATGCTATAACGACACCAAAAATACCAATTACACATGCCGATACTATACCAAATATCTTAAAAAATCTTTTCATCGACTTCTCCTAATATATATATCACAATTAGTATAACAATAATTTTTTGTAATTATGTTTACAATACTTTAATATATGTGCACATATTAATATTTCTATAAAGATATTTTACGGCAATTTACGCATTTAGTCAAATAAATATAGACAATAAAAAAACCGTTATCAAAACGGTTTTTAGTACAGATTAAATCAATTCAATCAAAGCCATATCGGCGTTATCGCCTCTACGCTTGCCTAATTTGTTTATTCTTGTATATCCACCTGCTTTACCAGTTTCTTTGTTCTTTTGAGCATACTTTGGTGCATATACATTAAATATTTTTTCAATTAGAGGATGATTAACATCTTGTGTTCTTGCTCTAAAACTAGCAATATCTTCTTTTGGTTTGCGTTGTTCTTGAATATCGTATAACTTGTTCATAATTTTACGTCTAGCAGCAAGTTTCTTTGGTCCATCATTTACGACTTCTCTCTTAATTTTAACGCCTTTACTATCAACCTCTGTTTTTTCAACTTTGATAGTATCTTCGTAAGTAGAGATAGCAAGAGTAAGAATTTTTTCCACATAACTTTGGAGTGATTTTGATTTAGCAACTGTAGTTTGTAATTTTCCTTCCCACAAAAGTGAACTTGCAAGGCCACGAAGCATTGCCATACGTTCTTTTGTTGGTCTGTTTAACTTTTTAATGTCTGCCATAATTAACTCCTTTATTATTCTTCATCATTACGAAGGCTAAGTCCATAACCTTCAAGTTTTAAAATAACTTCTTCAAGTGATTTAAGACCAAGATTTCTTACTTTCAACATATCGTCTTTTGACTTTTTAGTCAAATCTTCAATTGTATTGATGTTTGCTCGTTTTAAGCAGTTGTAACTACGAACAGATAAATCCATATCTTCGATAGGCATTTCAAGAACTTTAACTTGCTTGTTCTCTTCTCTGCTTACAAGAATATCCATACCTGACATATATTCAACAAGTTCAACAAATAACATAGTATGATCTTGCATAACTTTTGCAGCCAAACTAACTATTTCTCTTGCTGATATTGTACCATTAGTAGTAACTTCAAGCACTAATTTATCATAATCGATTTTTTGACCAACACGTGCACTGCTAACACTATAATTAACACTCTTAACAGGTGTAAAGATTGAATCAATAGCGATGTAACCAATTGGTTGTTCTGGGTCTTTGTTTTGATTAGCAGGAACATAACCTCTACCACGACCAATAATTATATCCATCTCGATTGAAGCATTATCATCAAGTGTGCAAATATGCAAGTCAGGATTAAGTATTTCTACTTGGTCATTAAGAGTAATGTCACTAGCTTTTACTTCTTTTGGTCCCTTTGCTGACAAATGAATAGTTGTCTTAAAGTCTGGATCCAAAACAGTAGTTTTAACAGCCATATTTTTGAGATTAAGAACTATATCTGTAACGTCCTCAGCAACACCTTTGATAGTAGAAAACTCGTGTTGAACACCTTCAATTCTAATAGCAACAGCGGCTGCACCAGGAAGACCACCCAAAAGTACTCTTCTTAGACAGTTGCCTAATGTAATACCAAAACCTCTTTCCAAAGGTTCGACGATAAATTTTGCAGAAGCACCATTGTTTGACTCCTCTGCTGTGATTCTTGGTTTTTCGATTTCCATCATAGAAATACCCCTCCTATCTTGAATATAACTCAACAATTAAGTGTTCTTGGATATTTAAGTCAATATCTTCACGTTGTGGTAATGCATTAATCTTGCCAACAAGTTCGTCAGAATTAAACTCTAACCATTTAGGCATAGCAATCTTAACACCCTTTAATTGTTTGAACATTTCAAGATCTTTTTTATTTTCTCTAACAGCAATAACATCGCCAACTTTAACTAAATAAGAAGGGATATTAACTCTCTTGCCATTAACAGAAATGTGTCCATGATTAACTATTTGACGACTTTCACTTCTACTATCGCCGATACCCATACGATAAACAACGTTATCAAGTCTGCGCTCTAATAGTGAAAGCATATTAGTACCAGTAACACCTTTCATTCTTTCGGCTTCTTCGTAGTATTTTCTAAATTGCTTTTCAAGTACTCCGTAAGCCCTCTTAACTTTTTGTTTTTCTCTTAATTGTGTACCATAGTCGCTAACTTTCTTTCTGCCGGCACCGTGTTGGCCAGGGGCAACAGGACGTTTTTCCATAGCACACTTAGAAGAGATACATCTGTCGCCTTTAAGAAAAAGTTTGCAACCTTCTCTACGGCATAAGCGACAATCTGCGTCTGTATATTTTGCCATAAATTAACTCCTTTTTATATTCTTCTACGTTTAGGTG
>CALVZT010000078.1 GCA_944372595.1 uncultured Clostridia bacterium | reverse complement strand
GGTAAAATTCCAGAAGTTTATTTGAGTTCCTCAGGAATAAAGAATCTTATGGATTTAATTCCTTCTTAATGCTTGACAAAAATGTTTATATTATTATACTTTATTACATAAGCGATGATAAAAGACTAGTAGTAAACTTTAAGTACAAGCAGAGAGGGTGATTGACACGCTGAAAGATTGCCTTTGTATGAGTTTATGAATTCACTTTTTAGCTCCATGCTGAAATAACAGTAGGATATGGCGGGTTACTCCGTAATAAGTATAAGAGTGCTATACTTTTTTGTATAGAATTTGGGTGGTACCGCGGAATTTTTCGTCCCATACGTTGTATGGGATTTTTTATTTTTTTGGAGGTAGAAATGAAAGAAAAGTTACAACATATTTTAAAATCATTTGAAGAAGATATCAAAAAGGTAGTTACCTATGATGATCTAGAAAAAATTAGGGTGGAATATTTAAGCAAAAAAGGTTATATTCCACAAATAATGCCTATGTTAAGGGAAGTTCCTAATGAACAAAAAAAGGAAATTGGTCAACTAGTTAATAGTGTTAAAAATCAAATTGAAGACGAATTAAAAAACACAAAACAGATGCTTGATATGAAAGAAATAGAGAAAAACATATCAAATAGCGAAAAAATTGATATTACTTTACCGGTTGATAACAATATAGGTTCTTTACATCCAAGAACAACTATTCAAAAGGAAATTGAAGATATATTTATTGGTATGGGCTTTTCGGTAGAAGATGGTAAAGAAGTAGAAACAGAATATAATAACTTTGATGCGGTAAATGTACCTAAAAATCATCCTGCAAGAGATATGCAAGATACATTCTGGTTAGATAATGGCGAATTATTAAAGACACATACATCAGCATCTCAAAATCGAATTTTAAGAAAATATAATGGTCCATTAAAAGCAATATTTCCAGGTAGATGTTTTAGAAATGAGGCCTTGGACCATAGTCATGAAAACACGTTCTTCCAAATTGAAGGTATGGTTGTTGATAAGGATGTGTCAGTTGCTAACTTAATATTCTTTATGAAAGAGATGCTTTCATTAGTTTTCAAAAAAGACATAGAAGTAAGATTACGTCCAGGATTTTTCCCATTCACTGAGCCAAGTTTTGAACTTGATATTAAGTGTCCTTTCTGTAATGGTAAGGGTTGTTCCACTTGCAAAAACGGAGGTTGGATAGAGTTATGTCCATGTGGAATGATTCATCCAAATGTTTTAAGAAATGGTGGTTTGGACCCAGAACAGTATAGTGGTTTTGCCTTTGGCCTTGGATATGATAGATTAGTAATGATGAAAGGTAATTTGAATGATATTCGTTTACTAAATAGTGGTAATTTAAAATTATTAAAACAATTTGGTATTAAATAATAAGGAGATTAGAAAATGTACATTTCACTTAATTGGATAAATGATTACGTTGATTTATCAAATATTAGCAAAGATGAAATTATTAAACGCTTTGTTTTAAGCACGGCCGAAATTGAAAGTGTTGTTGAAAAAGGGCAAGATACGTCCGGGGTTGTTTTTGCAAAAATAATAAAAGTAGAAAATCATCCAAATTCACAAAAACTTCATGTCCTTAAAGTTGATAAAGGCGACGAAATAGTGCAAATAGTTTGTGGTGCTCCAAATGTTAGAGAAGGTATGATAACAGCACTTGCTACTATGGGTGGTAAAGTTTGCGGACACAAAATATCAAAGGCCAAACTTGCTGGAATTGAAAGTTTTGGTATGTGTTGTGCCGAATCTGAACTTGGTATCGGAGCGGACGATAATGGTATAATGGATATAAAAGAAAACGTTAAGATTGGTCAAGACATAAAAGAAGTATGGCCTATTAACGACACAATTATTGAAATTGATAACAAATCTTTAACCAATAGGCCAGATTTATGGGGACACTATGGTATTGCAAGAGAATTATCAACTATTTTTAGATTACCATTAAAACCCTTAGATATTGAAGATTTATCAAAATATAATAATAAGAAAAAATTATCAATTAATATTGAAGACAAAAATTGCTATCGTTATAGCGCAATAACGGTTGGAAATATTAAACAAAAAATTTCTCCAATAACTATGAAGATAAGATTGAATTATGTTGGACAGAGAGATATCAATTTGCTAGCTGACCTTACTAACTATTTAATGTTAGATGTTGGCCAACCAATGCACGCTTTTGATAACAAAAAAGTAAAAGGTATAAATGTTTTGTCAGCTAAAGAAGGCGATAAATTACTAACGCTTGAAGGCGAAAAACACGACATTCCAGAAAATTCGGTTTTGATTTGCAATGATAACAAAGAGCCAGTTGCTATTGCTGGTGTTAAAGGAGGAATGTTAAGTAGTATTAGTGATGATACAAATTCATTATTGCTAGAATCAGCAACATTCGATTCCACTTCAATTAGAAAAACTTCAATCGCTGTTGGATTAAGAACAGATTCCTCTTTAAGATACGAAAAATCACTTGACCCAGAGTTAACGATAACTGCAATTGCTAGATTTATTAAGTTATTAAAAGATATTGATAAAGATATTGAAATCACTAGTGCACTAACTGATGTTTATAAATATAAATATCCACAGATAGAAATAAATATTGATACTGATTTTATTGCTCGTAGAGTAGGGGTACAAATACCTGAGAAAGAAATAGTTAACATATTAAAGTATCTTGGATTCAAAGTAAATAAAGTTGGTGAAAAGTTGTTTAAAGTAATTGTGCCATCATTTAGGGCAACAAAAGACGTGTCTATAAAAGAAGATTTAGTTGAAGAAATTGCTCGAATGTATGGTTATGATAATATTAAACCTGAAAATATATTAACTAAAAATAATCCAATTCAACAAGAAAAAGAAATTGTTTGTGAATATCAAACAAAGGTTTTATTAGCAGACAAATTTGGTTTAAATGAAGTTCATTCTTACATTTGGAATTATGCTGATTTTAATAAAGAATACAAAATTGAATCTCCAAGTTATGTTAATCTTTTGGACAGCTCAAACAGTGGTCAATCAGGTATTAGGAGTCAAATGGTACCAACACTTTTAAAAATATTTACTGAAAATAAAAATAATTATAGTGATGTGAATATTTTTGAAATTGGAAGAGTTGTTGCTGGGCTTGAAAATAATCATGCAATTGAAGAAAAACATTTAGCAATTGTATGTTCTTCAACCACTTTTAGTGAAAAAGAATTGTATTTTAGATTAAAAAAGATTATTGAGAATATTTGCGAAACTGTAATTTTGACAAAAGTCGAATATGTAATAGAAGGCAAAAAACCTAATTATTATCATCCTGTCAACTCTTGCTTGATAGTTAATGATAAGCAAGTGCTTGGAACAATGGGTGTTTTGCATCCAGCAATTAATATTGATAAAAAATTCAAAATTGCAATCTTAGAATTAGATTTTTCAAAATTGTGTGCTTGTGAAGAAGTAATTAAAAAAGTTAAAGAGGTTTCGAAATATCAAGCTGTTAATTTGGACTTTAACTTTGTAGTAGATAAAAATGTTTATTATTCTGATATTGAAAAATTATTAAATAATTTCAGGGCAAAATTAGATACATCATATACCTTAAAAGATATATATGAAAATGAAGAAACATTGCCAG
>CALVZT010000077.1 GCA_944372595.1 uncultured Clostridia bacterium | reverse complement strand
TTAAAAGAAATATTTGCAAGACTCAAATTTTTAACTGACGTTGGACTTGAATATTTAACTTTAAATAGAACCGCAGGCACATTAAGTGGCGGAGAGTCTCAAAGAATAAGGTTAGCTACCCAAATAGGAAGCGGACTTGTTGGGGTATTATATATATTAGATGAGCCAAGTATTGGACTACATCAAAGAGATAATTGCAAATTAATTGAAACATTAAAAAATCTTAAAGATTTGGGCAACACATTAATTGTTGTTGAACACGACGAAGATACAATGAGGGCAGCTGACTATATTGTTGATATTGGACCAAAAGCTGGTAAATTAGGTGGAGAAGTAGTAGTCGCAGGTACACTTGATGATGTTAAAAAATGTGATAGGTCAATTACAGGTCAGTTTTTGTCCGGTGTAAGACAAATTACTATTCCTCAAAAGAGAAGACCAACAGACAAAGGGTATATATCTATTAAAGGTGCTAGTCAAAATAATTTAAAAAATGTTGACGTCGATATTCCACTAGGAGTATTTAATGTTGTGTCTGGGGTATCAGGAAGTGGTAAAAGTAGTTTGATAAATGATATTCTTTATCCAATACTTGCCAATAATCTTAATCGAGCACAAATAAAAGAAGGCAAATATAAATCGTTTAGCGGATTAGAAAAGTTAGATAAAGTAATATGCATCGACCAATCTCCAATTGGTAGAACTCCTCGAAGTAATCCAGCAACTTACACTGGGGTATTTACTCCAATAAGGGAATTGTTTGCTTCGACAAATGATGCCAAAGAACGTGGATATAATAGTGGAAGATTTAGTTTTAACATACCGGGTGGAAGATGTGAAAATTGTAACGGTGATGGCGAGAAAAAGATAGAAATGTATTTTTTGCCAGACGTATATGTTCCTTGTAATGTTTGTAAGGGTAAACGTTATAATAGAGAAACTTTACAAGTAAAGTACAAAGGAAAAAATATTAGTGACGTCCTTAATATGACGGTAGAAGAAGCATTGAAATTTTTTGAAAATATACCAACTATAAAAAACAAAATTCAATGTCTTTATGATGTTGGATTAGGCTATATCAAGTTAGGACAAAGTGCTACGACTCTAAGTGGTGGAGAGGATAAAAGGGTAAAAATTGAAACAGAATTGTCAAAAAGAAGTAAAGGAAAGACAGTATATATTCTTGATGAGCCAACAACTGGCTTACATTCTTATGATATTGACAAACTTTTGCACATATTGAATAAATTAGTTGATATGGGTAATACGGTGATAGTAATTGAACACAACTTAGATGTTATAAAACAAGCAGATTATATTATTGACTTGGGTCCAGAAGGCGGAGATTGTGGTGGAACGATAATAGCAAAAGGCACACCAGAACAGGTAAGTCAAGAAAAGACAAGTTATACAGGACAATTTTTGTTACCTTTATTAAAAAGGGTTGAAAATATCAAAAAATAATGTTATAATAATCTTGCGATGAAAAACTTTTATGAAGTACTTAGAATAAAACCCAATGCTACTCAACAACAAATCAAGAGAGCATTCATTGAGTTGGTTACCAAGTATCATCCCGACATATATCAAGGCGATAAAGATTATGCAGCGAGATACACAGCGGTGTTAACCGAGGCCTATGCGGTACTGAAGGATGAAGAAAAAAGACGCATCTATGATGAAACACACGGAATTAAGTACCGACAAAGCAAACTAAAAATTAAAATTGACGAAATGCGAGAAAGGGAACATACATATAATCCGCAGAAAGAGACCTCAGCATACTTTGTAAATACTAAAAAAAATACCAACAGATTAAGATCATTCTTTGCTAAAATGTTTAAGTCAGTTGCTTTTTGGGGAGTGGTCGTATCAATAATGGTAGTCATAGCGTTATTGTACATTTAATATTGATAATCAAAAAACACCGTTCAGGTGTTTTTTTATAGTAAGTTGTGGAAGTTAAAGCCCATTACGTTTTTTATTATATCGCTATAATTTTTAAGTAAAATAATATTTTCGTAGGCTACCGATTTATCGTTTTCTTCTATTGCAATTTGTAATTTGGCGATTGTTTCCGAAATACATTTAATACTCTCATAATTTACAACAAGACATAATTTTTTTTCAGCATCGTCCCAAAATGTTTGGAGTTCATCTACCAAAGTTATATTAGTTTTGTTATTTAAATTAGATTCATTTGCTTCGCAACTAATATGAATTTTGTTGGTTATATCATACAGTTTGCTTGACGATTTTTCTATATATATAATTTCTAATATGCCTCCCAAAAGCAAAAGGGATACCATAAAAAATATTGCAAATAATCGCTTCATACATTTTCTCCATCTTTATTGAAGGTTACATACTTTTGATTGTGTTGTTGAAAATATATTTGTCCGCTTTTGTTAATACTGAGTATTAACACATTTTTTAATTTTGCTTTTTGCTTTTTTAATATTTTATCTAAAAATGATTGTTCAAGACCTAAAAAATTTAAATTTTCTTTTATTATCTTTCCATCATTTATAAGCATAACATTTAGGGTGGTTTGCTCTTGTGTAATGTTTAAATCTTTTTTTGTTATAGGAGAATTTTCGGCTTTGGGAAGCACACTCATATTGCCATTAGTCTCTATTATTGCATAACCTATATCTTCAAAACAAAAATATCCTGCACCTCTTAATCCTTCACATAAGTCATTTAGGTTCATATTCAATAATTTGAGGGCTTTGTAGTCAATCCCATTTGGATTAATTACAATTACTGGTTTACCGTTAATCAATTTACGCAAAAAAATACTTTTGCGAGATAATATTGACATTAAATAGTGTAGTGATACTAATGTTAAAAGAGGAACAACTCCATGGATTAATGGTACTGTTGTTTCTCCCATTGGTATTGTTGCAAGGTCAGCAATAATTAATGTTATAACAAGTTCGAATGGTTGCAATTGAGCAATTTGTCTTTTGCCCATTATCCTGATTACTATTAATAATATAGCATACAGAATTATTGCTCTAAACATCATTGTAAACATAAATTAATTATTGCTTTAAATCTTAATTATAAACAATTACATATTTTGTTTTTTGCGTTTGTATTTGAATATATTTGCAAAATAAGAAAAAACATTAAATAATTTGAATATCGAACAAATTAGTAGGAACATTCCAGTACATAATCCTCCGGAAATAACAAGTGAAAAAAATGATGAGAATACATACGAGCAAATTCCATATGTAAAACTTCCAAGTAAAGCACATGGCAAAGCAATAGCTGACAATAAAGCAATATCTTTGATTATATTTAGTTTTATACCAGTTCTTTTGGTTATCATTCTTGCATTAAGGAAGGCGGTAATCGTCATATTTATACCGATACCCCAAACAAGCGACAATATACCTATAAACTTTGGTAGTATAATAACTGATAATATTAAGAAGGTTGAGCCTATTAAAGCATTTCTAAATCCTTTTGTTTCAAGTCCCAACGAATTAAGTACAGAGTTGGTAATAGTATTAATACCCATTGGTATCATTATCCAGCCAGCATATGATAAATAATATCCAGCATCAATGTTTGAAAACAAAAATTGGCCTATTGGTTCGCCAAGTCCAATAAATGCTGGCAAGAACATAGCCGATGTAGCTACTGCAAATTTTAAAGATGATTGAATTCGTGTTTCAATATCTTTTTTGTTATTATTTGCCATATTATA
>CALVZT010000076.1 GCA_944372595.1 uncultured Clostridia bacterium | reverse complement strand
TCTTGTGCAATATAGTCTGGAATAAATACTTTTTCGTATTCGTCACCACTTGTTGGCATAACTTTAATCTCATCTTCGTAAGGTATACCATTATTTACTATAATCTCAGGAGCAGTAGTGTCTTCAACTGTAACAGTAAGGGTTACAGGAGTTGCCTCATTACCCTTTGCATCCTTTGCAGTTATAGTAATTGTATATACGCCTAATTCTAATGGAGTAAATATTGTACCATTAAGGTAGTTATTACCATCACTTGAATATTGGATATTTTCAACTGCTACATTGTCACTTGCAGTAATTTCTCCAAGGTCAAGATAATTACCAAGTTCCATTGTATATTCTTTGTCTTCTCTATTAATAATTGGACTTTCTTTATCAGTTAAAGTTTGAGTTTTGAATGAAATAGTTGTAAAGTTGTTACCAGCATCAATAACAGTATAAGTAACTGTGTATGCTACTGCTTTATTTCCTTTAAAATTAATACCATCAGCAATTGTATCGCCAGTCATTTTTGCACCGGTTACAATATTGCCTTTGTCATCTCTTACTTCAAATTTAACATACCAATAACTATTATTATCACTAGCTATAACGCCTGGAACATAAATTGTTGAATATTGTTCAAATGTATTAGTTACATCACCAGGCAAACTTGTTTGTGCACTTATAGTAGGAACTTCATCATCATTAACATCTATAAATTTAATATCCTTAACTATTGTAGATTTACCACCCAAATCTGTTTCTGCGATAATATATACGGTTATATTGCCTGCATTAATCATTGTTTCGGCAACTTCAAAGGTAAATTTGTCATCAACTTTTGATACTTTTTGAACAGTTTTGTTATCACCAGCAATATCAACTTGACTACCTGTTGAATCAGATACATAAACAGTAACTTTAATATCGCTATCGTTATCATCACTTACAACTGGGGCAAATGATACAGTGTCGCCTATTTTAGCAACAGATGCAATATCGCCTAATTTAATTGTTGGATTGGTTGCTGTATAACTACCAACTGTGAATGTTCTTGTAAATACAGTCTTTGAGTTGCCAGCTTTATCTGATGCAGTATAAGAAACAGTATATTCGTTACCGCTAGTTAATTTGTCAGCATCAATAAATGTAGCGGTGTACATATGTCTGTATTCTTCTTTTACTAGATATACAAGACCAACTTTGGTATATTTTTCAGCATCATTATATTTTGCATCATTAAATTCTTCACTTGTTAAGAATAGATGTGTATCGCCTTCTTTAACAAGATATTTTTCTTCATAAGTATCTGCTACCAAGTTAGCACTTGAATTATAATAATTATAACGGCTATCATTTAAGTTATAAGTTTTTGTAACGCCATTAACTTTACCTGTAATCTTGCGAGTTAGTTTTGAATATGCAACTTCGCCATCAAAATCATCATAAGCATAAATCGCAGGCATTAAAATTGAAGTATTACTTTTGTCAACTTTTGTTGGAACTAAG
Organism: uncultured Clostridia bacterium; assembly: GCA_944372595.1. Classification (GTDB taxonomy): domain Bacteria; phylum Bacillota; class Clostridia; order Christensenellales; family UBA1242; genus CALVZT01. Next base: position 2,258 of record CALVZT010000076.1, on the reverse strand, counting down.
TATGTCGCACTCTCTAAACTATCAATAAAATCTGATTCCACATCTTGTCCAACGTATTTATCAGCGTAACTTTCAGTTACAACGATATTTGGAGCATTTCTATCTTTGATATCTTTGATTTCGTAAGATGCTTTTTTTGAATCAACTTCGCCTTTAAAATACTCATGAATATTGTATGTCAAAGTATAGTCCCCTGCAATTTGAGGAATAAAGTATAAACCTTTCTCATCTTCATATACAGGCACATTGTTTGCCCCAGTCTTAATAGAAAGGGTTGTATAATAAGTCAAAGGAACGTTTGGATTTTGCTTATCAGTAGCACTTGCATATGGAAGATATTTCTTTGTACCAAGACTTATTGAACTGCTTGAAGGAATGTTGTCAACTGATATAACAGCATCAATCTTGCTAGTATCATAAGAATTATCTCCTACAATAGTCTTTGTAGGTAAAGTATATACGATTGTATTTGTTTTTTTATCTTTAACACTAATAGATATAGTGTTGTTACCCTCTTCGGTTACGAATGTATAGAATGATTTTTGTGTACCGCTCTCATTTGCAATGTTGGTAGTACCAAGGTCAGCAATCGAGTCACCAGAAACGTTATTATATTTTTTGTTATCCCCAGCATTAACAGTAATTACTAATTCATAATTATCATCAACAATACCATACTCGTCAACAATAACTTTACCATCTTTATCTAAAATGATAGGATAAGCAATTGTAACAGTTTTGTTTGAATTAATGATTGTTGGTACCAAAATTTTGCTATTAGTCTTATAACTATAAGAATAACTCTCAGCACGTGTTACATTAATTATAAATTCTGGAGAAACTGCAGAAACTACATCATCAGTTGTAAATGTATATTGTAGTACATATTGTCCAACGTATTTTGGAGAAAATTTATTATCAACAATCTCGGTTGCTTCAACCTTCTCTCCGTAAGGGTCAGTTATAACGTATGTAACATTTGTATTTGTTGGTATAATTATCTCTTCCCCAACAGTACCTGATGATGGAACTTTAGTTATACTAAATGTACCACCCGTTGCAATACCAGTAGTATCGGCAAATGCCTTACCATCCACACTTGTAGCAATAGCAAAGCCAAATCCGACCATCATAATTAGGGCTAATGTTAAAAATCTTGTAAATTTCTTCATAATTACTCCTTATAAGTCCCACTAAGTTGTCAATGGGGCAATATCCCCCACTGCTAAACAATAAGATTGTATAATAATAGATACTTTTTGTCAACAAAAATCAATAATAATATTAACCATTTTATATAGCATTTTTTAATAATTGACAAAGTAAAAATTTTCTGCATATTTACTACAATTAGTTTAGTTATTATTCATAATAAATATTCTTAATAAAAAAATTTAACTACATTTGTAATTATAGTTAAATTAAATAAACTCCTTAACTTTATGTGCATAATGCACAAAAAAACTCTTTATAAAAAGAGTTTTTTGGGAGTATTAGCCATTGCAACATGGAGAGCAACAACTAGACAAAATTAAAAGTAAGATAATAAGCCAGCAACAATCGCAACCACCTATACCTGTGTTGCCTCCGCATCCGCAACCACAGAGTAAAAGGAGAAGGAGTAAACAACTACAATTGTTGTTTCCGCCGAAGCCGTTACCACCGCATCCGCCAAAAAAGTTCATATATGTACCTCCTATTAAATTTTCTCGCTTTGAAATCAAAGATGTAATTCAAAAGTTCATCTTTTGTATTCCATAATTTCATCCGTATACTACATTGTATTGTTAGAAGGTACAAAATGTTACAATATCAGTTAAATAATTTTTCAATTATAGCATTTTTTAATTTTTCGATTCCTATATTTTTGCGAGCAGATATCAAAATAGCGTCATTAATTGCTTCAAATGGTTGGTTTTTGGCATCTATTTTGTTATACACCATAATTACTGGTGTGTTCTCTACACCCAAATCTTTTAACACACTATTAACAACGCTTATATGTTTTTTGTATTCTTTGTTAGTGATGTCAACAACGTGCAAAATAAGATCAGCATCTTTTACCTCATTAAGAGTAGAAGCAAAAGCATCAATAAATGCATGAGGCAACTTATCTATAAAACCAACGGTATCAGTTAAAAGTATTTCTTTACCGTTGTCCAGCCACAAACTTCTTGTAGTTGTCTCCAAAGTTGCAAAAAGTTTGTCATCAGCATAAACGTTTGCTTTGGTTATCAAATTCATTAATGTACTTTTAC
>CALVZT010000075.1 GCA_944372595.1 uncultured Clostridia bacterium | reverse complement strand
AAAATATTCAAAGTGATTAATATAAGTATTCTCAAATAAAAGAGCAAAGAGGAAACCCCAACTCAAACGAAGAAATTATTCAAAATATTATTAAAGCTAAGGATATAGATTTTGGCATAGTCAAATAATGGAATGACAAATTAAATTTTCTTAAACTATAATTAAAAAAACAATTGACAAAGTATATAGTATATGATAAACTACACTAGCACCGTTGAGGTGTTAATTTTTTAGAAGGTGAAATTATGAGAACGAAAATTACTCTTGCTTGTACTGAATGCAAACAAAGAAATTACGATGATTACAAAAACAAGAAGAATGATCCAGACAGAATTGAGTTAAAAAAATATTGTAAATTCTGCAAAAAACACACTCTTCACAAAGAAACAAAGTAATTAAGTAGGGGGCTGTAATGGCAAACAAAAATGCTAAAAAAAGAGCAGCATTGAACAAAGCAAGTTCTAAAAACATCCCTGTAAAAAAAGAAGAGATTGAAGTTAAACAGGACGTACAAGAACAAAATGACCAAGTTGCTCAATCGGTTGATAATGACCAAGTAGAAAGTGCCGTAGTTGTTAGCGATAATAAAGTAAAAGACAACAAAAAAGCTAACAAAGAAGAAAAAAACAAAGACGGTAAAGATAGCAAGGACAGCAAAGAAAAATTAGATAAGAGCAAGAAAAAGAAAAAAGAAAAAAAGCCAAGCAAGTTGGTAAAAAAGACTAAGGAAACTTTTTCTGAGTTAAAGAAAGTTTCTTGGCCTACTTTTCCTACGGTTGTTAAACAAACAGGAGTAGTTTTGGCGGTAGTAATATTCTTTACTGTTGTATTATTTGGATTTGAAAGTTTGCTCGGTTGGTTATTTAGTTTGCTTACTAAGAGCTAACGATAGGGGTGTTATATGGATAATAAAGAAAAAGAAGCAAAATGGTATGTTTTGAATGTTCAATCAGGATACGAAGCAGTTGCTAAACAAAATCTTGAAGTGGTTATCAAAAAATACAATCTTGAAGATAGAATATTTGATATTGTTATTCCTATGGAAGAAACAATAGAAGATAGAAATGGTAAGAAGAAACTTGTTACAAGAAAGTTAATGCCATGCTATATATTTGTTAAGATGATTTATGGTGATGATTTGTGGCATAATGTAACAAGAACGAGAGGTGTTGTTGCTTTCTGTGGACCAAAGGCAAGAGCCCAAGCATTAAGTGATGAAGAAGTAAGGCGTTTGCATCTAGAAAAAGTCAATGTAGATATTGACCTAGCACCTAATGATAAAATTGAAGTTATAGACGGACCACTTAATTCGTTTGTTGGTACTGTTGTTAGTGTTGACCCAGCTAATAAACGTTGCAAGGTTAATGTTGAGATGTTCGGTAGAGAAACATCTGTTGATTTGGAATTTAGTCAAATTAGAAAAATTTAATTAATGATATTTAATCAAATTAATTTTGATTTAAATATATAGTGGGAGAAATGTAAATTTGTTCATGCATTTCGATTTACCACATTGCCAGATGGCAGGAGGATTTATCATGGCTGTTAATAAAAAGATTAGTGCTATTGTAAAGTTGCAATTGCCAGCGGGTAAAGCGACACCTGGACCACCAGTTGGTTCTTCACTTGGACCACATGGTATTAATATTCCAGCCTTTACCAAAGAGTTCAATGACAAAACAGCGTCTCAAGCAGGTATGATTATACCAGTTGTAATTACTATCTATGCTGACCGTTCTTTTGAATTTGTTATGAAGACTCCACCCGCTGCTGTGCTTATTAAGAAAGCATGCAACATTGAGAGTGGTTCAGCAAAACCAAATCGTAACAAAGTAGCAAGCATTACACTTGCACAAGTTGAAGAAATTGCTAAACTAAAAATGCCAGATCTTAACGCTGCTTCATTAGAGGCTGCTATAAGTATGGTTAAAGGCACGGCTAGAAGCATGGGCGTGACCGTAACTGAATAAGTGGGAGAGAACACTCGCTAATACCACAGGAGGTAAAAATGAAAAAAGGTAAAAGATATAAAGAAGCGCTTAGTTTGTTTGACAAAACAAAAACTTACGAGCAATCAGAAGCATTGGATATAGTAGTTAAAACTGCCAAAGCAAAATTTGACGAGAGTATCGAATTGCATGTTAAACTCGGTGTTGATGGAAGAAATGCTGATCAACAAGTAAGAGGAACTGTTGTACTACCAGCAGGTACTGGTAAAAACGTTAAAGTATTAGTTATTGCAAAAGGTCCAAAAGCTGACGAGGCAGTAAAAGCAGGTGCTGACATTGTTGGAGCTGAAGATATTATCGCAAAAATTCAAGGCGGATGGCTTGATTTTGACGTATGTATCACAACTCCAGATATGATGGGAGTTGTTGGACGTATTGCAAGAATCCTTGGACCAAGAGGACTTATGCCAAATCCAAAGAGCGGTACTGTTACAATGGATGTTGTTAAAGCAATTAACGACGTTAAAGCTGGTAAAGTAGAATATCGTCTTGATAAAACTAATATTATTCACGTTGGAATTGGTAAGGCAAGTTTTGGTAAAGAAAAACTTTTGGAGAACTTTGAAGCAGTTATGAATGCTTTAATCAAAGCAAAACCATCTGCTGCAAAGGGAACATATCTTCGTAGTGTAAGCGTAAGCAGTACTATGGGACCTGGTATCAAAGTTAACTATAAACAATCTAATTAAAAAATGAGGGCAACCTCATTTTTTTTGTTAATTTGTTGGTTAAAAAAATATTTTTTGCTTGACAATAATATAATTATGTATTACAATACACACATATCAATAATCCTAAGTTACCTAAGACAGCAAGTGTGGTTGCACGTAAATCTTGCCGAGGTGAGTAGTAAAGTTTGTTAAGTGACTCTATGCTCATTTCGGGTATAGGGTTTTTTGATAAATTTTATAGGAGGTTAAGATGGGAGCAAATTTTGACAACAAAAAGCAAATTGTAAGCGAAATTAAAGACAAAATTAGTTCTGCTAAGTCAATTATCTTTACAGATTATCGTGGAATAACAGTTGCACAAGATACAACACTTAGAAAGAAATTAAGAGAAGCTGGCGTTTCTTACAAAGTGTATAAAAATCGTCTTTTGAAAATCGCTTTTGATGAATTGGGTATGAGTGATGCTTATGATGTTAAGATGCTTGAAGGAACAACATCCGTTGCTTTTGGACCAGATGAAGTAAGTGCAGCAAATATTCTTTGTCCACTTGTTAAAGAATATGGCCTTGCCGGAGTTAAGTTTGGTGTTGTTAATGGTAAGTACACTGATGCAGAAGGTATTGAAAAATTATCCAAAATACCAAGCAAAGATGTTCTTATTGCAATGCTTATGGGTATGCTCAATGCACCTATGTCAGCACTTGCAAGAGCGCTTAATGAAATAGCAAAAAAGAATGCATAAAAATTTATAATAAAAAATTACATTTAAAAAATTAAAAACAAAAAAATAAAGGAGAATAAAAAAATGGCAGATTTAAAGAAAATCGTAGAAGATATCAAAACATTGTCAGTTATGGAAGTTGCTGACCTTGTAAAAATGTTAGAAGAAGAATTTGGAGTAAGCGCAGCGGCTGCTGTTGCTGCACCAGTAGCAGGTGGTGCTGCTGCTGAAGCTGCTGTTGAAGAAAAAACAGAATTCACAGTAGTATTAAAAGAAGTTGGAGCAAACAAAATTGCAGTTATCAAAGTTGCAAGAGAAGTTACTGGTCTTGGACTTGGCGAAGCAAAAGCGCTTGTTGATAATGCACCTTCAACAAT
>CALVZT010000074.1 GCA_944372595.1 uncultured Clostridia bacterium | reverse complement strand
TGTATAATGGCAGAAATTATTATTATAATTTAAACAAAACTATGGGGGATTTCGCAAAATTTTTACTAGAAAAAACTGTCCAAATAAAAAAGTAAGTCAAAAATTTTTGACTTATTTTTTTTATAATGTTATGATAAATCAGTAATCATTATTATTTTGGGAGAATAGATGAATTATTCAAAACAAAGAAGTTTAATTCTTTCAATTTTATCTTCGAGCGAAGGGCATTTAACTGCCGATGAAGTTTACAACAAAGCACGAGAAGTTAATGAGCGCATAAGTCTTGGAACGGTGTATAGAAATCTCAATGCTCTTAGCGAAGTTGGTGAGATAAGAAGAATAAATATACCAGGAGCCAATACAATTTTTGATAAAAATGCACATAAACACTTGCATTTTAGATGTATTAAGTGCGGTAAAATTCAAGATTTATCAGGCGAAAGTATTGATAAAATAGTAGATAATTTTGAGCAAAAGACTGGTAACAAAGTCTATTCAAACGATATAGTATTAAACGGCTTATGTAAAAATTGTAAAACAGGAGAAAATTGTGTCAAAGCATGAACTTGTTGGTACAAGAGTGCCAATTGAAGAAAATAATTTATCCATTACATTAGACAAATCACGTTGTATTAAATGTGGTAGTTGTAATAGAATTTGCACAGTGGAAATGGCTGTTGCAGACAGATATAATTTGGAGAATACGGGAGATAAGGCGATATGCATAAATTGTGGACAATGTCGTAATGTTTGTCCTGGTTTTGCTATTAATGTAAGAAAAGATTATCAGCAAGTTAAGCAGTTAATACAAGACAAAAGTAAGATAGTTGTTGTATCAACGTCTCCCGCTGTAAGAGTAGCAATAGGTGAAGAATTTGGTGGAGAGTTAGGGGCAAACGAAGAAGGAAGAATGGTTGCTTTACTTAAAAAACTGGGTTTTAAATATGTATTTGATGTAACTTTTGGAGCGGACCTTACGGTTATGGAGGAGGCAACAGACTTAATTCATAGATTGCAAGATAATTTGCCTTTGCCAATGTTTACGAGTTGTTGTCCTGCTTGGGTCAAATTTGTTGAATACTTTTATCCTGAATTTTTGCCAAACTTGTCAAAAGTTAAAAGTCCAATAGGTATGCAAGGAGCAATTATCAAAAGTTATGTTGCTAATAAATTAGGTGTTGCGCCTGAAAATATAGTTACCGTAAACCTTACTCCTTGTGTTGCAAAAAAATACGAGATAAAAAGACCCGAGCTTAATAGTGCTTGCAAATTAACTGATAACAAATTTGACGACAATGATTTTGTAATAACCACCGAAGAAGTTGGGACATGGGCAAAAGAAGAAAAAATTGACTTTTTTGCATTAAAAAATCAACAATTTGATAAGCCTTTGAGTAAAGGAAGCGGTGCTGGATTGATATTTGGCAATACCGGCGGGGTAATGGAGGCAGCACTAAGAACGGCATATTATTATTTGACAGGGACAAACCCTCCTAAAAATTTTATTAATTTAAAATCGGTTAGAGGTTATGAAGGATTAAGAGATGCCACCATTAAAATAAAAAATAAAACATTAAAAGTTGCTGTTGTATATGGCACAAAGAATGCTGCTAATTTACTTGATAAGATAAAAAATAAAGAAGCTCATTACGATTTTGTTGAGGTTATGGCGTGTCCTGGTGGTTGCATAGGTGGAGGTGGACAACCGAAAAACATTCGCTTAATACCTAGGCGATTAAGAGAAGAACGAATTGAAAATTTATATAAAGCGGATAACGATTCGCCAATTAAATATGCTCACGAAAACATTGAGATAAAAAAGATATACAAAGAATTTTTAAATAAGCCAATGAGCAAAATATCACAACAACTACTCTATACTGACTACAAAGATAGAAGTGGAGAGTTAAATATAACAAAAAAGGAGAAAAAAGTTATGAAAAAATTTGTATGTACTGTATGTGGATATGTTTATGAAGGAGAAGAGGCACCAGACAAATGTCCAATTTGTCATGTTGGCAAAGAAAAATTTGTTGAGCAAAGTCAAGAAATGGTTTGGGCATCTGAACATGTTGTTGGTGTTGCAAAAGGTGTTGATCCACAAATAATCGAAGATTTAAGAATGAATTTTAATGGAGAATGTACCGAGGTTGGTATGTATCTTGCAATGGCAAGGGTTGCTCATCGTGAAGGATATCCAGAGATTGGTATGTATTATGAAAGAGCAGCAATGGAAGAAGCAGAGCACGCTGCTAAGTTTGCCGAACTCTTGGGAGAGGTTATTACGCCTTCTACAAAAGAAAATTTAAGATTAAGAGTTGAAGCAGAAAATGGTGCTACTGCTGGTAAAACCCAATTGGCAAAAAGAGCAAAGGAACTTAATCTAGATGCAATACACGACACCGTTCATGAAATGGCAAGGGACGAGGCGCGTCACGGTAAAGCATTTGAAGGCCTTTTAAAAAGATATTTCAATAAGTAAAATCAAAATACTCCCTTTTGTAAGGGGGTATTTTTGTTGACTTAGATATAATAATTATGTACACTACTTTTTGTATAAGGAAGGTAATATGTTACAAGTAATAGATGTTGCACTTAATTTTGGTAGTCGCAAATTATTTCAGGATGTCAATTTAAAATTTACGAAAGGTAATTGTTATGGTGTGATTGGGGCAAATGGTGCTGGCAAATCCACCTTTTTGAAGTTGTTATCAGGCGAATTGGAAACTACCAAGGGCACAATAGTTATGGACAAGAACGAACGCATGTCAGTTCTCCAACAAAACCAAAATGCATTCGATAACGAGACGGTAATTAGAACTGTCATGTTAGGACACAAGCGCTTAATGGAAGTGGCTGAGGAGAAAGATAAGTTATATCAAAAGGCAGATTTTAATGACGAAGATGGCATAAGGGCGGCGGAACTCGAACAAGAATTTTTAGAACTCGGCGGATGGGAAGCTGAGGGTGATGCCGAAAGTCTACTAAGCAGTATTGGAGTAGATAGAGAACTATATAACAAAAAAATGGAAGAGATTGATCCAAAGATAAAGGTTAAAGTTTTACTAGCGCAGGCACTTTTTGGCAATCCTGACATACTTATACTTGACGAACCAACTAATAACTTGGATGCAAAAACTATACTTTGGCTAGAAGATTTCTTGATTAATTTTGAAAATACAATTATTACTGTTTCTCACAATAGACACTTTTTGAACAAAGTTTGTACCCACATTTGTGATGTTGATTATGGTAAGATTACCATATTTATAGGCAACTATGATTTTTGGTATGAGTCAAGTCAGTTAATTCAAAAACAAATGAAAGACACAAACAAAAAACTCGAAACTAGGATCAAGGAACTAAAAGAATTTATAGCGCGATTTTCTGCTAATGCATCAAAAAGTAAGCAAGCAACGTCAAGGAAGCGCGAACTAGATAAAATCACACTCGAGGATATAAAGCCTAGTAGTAGAAGATATCCATTTGTTGATTTTAAATTTGAAAGACAGATTGGAAATGATATATTGGTAGTAGAAAATTTGTCAAAAGAAGGAGTGTTTGACAAAATAAGTTTTGTTGTTAATAAAGATGATAAAATTGCTTTTGTAAGTGACAATCCAAATGCATTAAGCGTCCTTTTTGACATACTAATGGGCAAAGACAATGATTATAAGGGAACGGTAAAATGGGGGAAAACAATAATTCCTAGTTATTTACCAAGAGTATATGATGATATGTTTGAAACTGATTTGTCATTAACCGATTGGTTGGGACAATTTAGCAAAGAAAAAGACGGTACATTCTTGCGTAGTTGG
>CALVZT010000073.1 GCA_944372595.1 uncultured Clostridia bacterium | reverse complement strand
GATGCTCTAAATTCTTCACGTATTTTTTTCTCATTTGCTTCATTTATTTCCATACCACGTTTTTTAAGTTCTTCAAAAGTTATTGCCCCAAAATATACTCTTTTCCAACCAAATTTTTCAAATATCTCTACTGCTACTGATTTGCCACTTCCACACATTCCAACTACTGCGATTATCATTTTTTTATCCATATTATACCCCTTAAAAATCATTGTTATTAATATAATAACACAACTTAGCAAAAAAACAAAAAAATCTACACGGATTGTAGATTTTTTCTTTTTAGTTAATTATTATTGTCGTCATGTTGCTCTTCTTTTAGCTCTTCTTCTTCGTGTGGTATTACTGATGCACAAACAACTTTATAATTGTCGTCTTTAATTCTCATAGTTCTTACGCCCTGAGTATCTCGACCAATCTTACTTATTTCGTTAGCTCTTAATCTTATTATTGTACCATTGTCTGCTATCAGCATTATGTCACTGTCGCCGTCAATTTGTTTGAGGTTAACAAGTTTGCCCGTCTTACTGTTAAACACGCCTGCTTTAATTCCCTTACCACCACGTATTTGTAATCTGTATTCGCTTACATCACTTCGTTTGCCATAACCCTTCTCAGATATGGTAAATATTTCGCTGTTTGGTTTGATAACCGCCATATCAACTATATAGTCGCCTTTATCAAGATTAAGGCTTCTTACACCTTGAGTATCTCTACCCATTTGTCTTATATCACTCTCTTTGAAACGAATACATTTACCGTTATGACTTGCAACAATTACCTCGTCTTCGCCTGATGAAACATTTACGCTAATTAATTTGTCGTCGTCTAGAAGTTTGATTGCTATTTTGCCAACCTTTCTTATTTTATTAAATTCTTCCAAAGAGGTTTTCTTAATCAACCCATTCTTTGTCGCCATTACCAAATTGCCTTTCATATCCTCGGTTAATTTGATAATTTGAGTAACACTCTCTCCCTCTGATAATTGCAATAAATTAATAATAGCACGACCCTTGGCTTGTCTGCTTGCTTCTGGCACCTCGAATGCTTTTTTGCAATACACTTTACCCAAATTAGTAAAGAACAACAAATCGTCATGAGTTGAAGAAACAAACATTGTTTCAACAAAATCTTCTTCTTTTGTCTTTAATGAGGATACGCCTACTCCACCACGTTTCTGTGATTTATATTCAGCCACTGGTTGTCTTTTGATATATCCAAAATGTGTTAGGGATATGATTACGTCTTCTTTTTCAATCAAATCGGCAATATCAATATCTCCATAATCCATACTTATTTCTGTAAGTCTTGGAGTAGCATATTTATCTTTAATTTCAGTAAGTTCTTTTTTAATTATTTCAAGAATCTTAACTGGATGTTCTAGCACATCTTTGAGTTCGGCTATAAGTTTTTCAAGTTCGGCAAGTTCTTCTTGTAATTTGTGAACTTCCATGCTGGTTAATCTTTGTAGTCGCATTTCTAGTATTGCATTTGCTTGCTTATCTGTTAATAAGAATGCTTCACATAGTTTTGTTGACGCTTCATTCTTGTCAGCACTCGCTTTGATTATTCTTACTACTTCATCAACATTTGCAAGTGCAATTACAAGACCTCTTAATATATGTGCTCTCTCTTCAGCTTTTTCTAGGTCAAATTTTGTTCGTCTTGTTACAACCTCTTTTTGATGTTCAAGGTAATAAAACAACATTTCCTTCAAATTTAATATTCTAGGTGTACCATTAACTAATGCTAAGAATATTATTCCGTCGCCCTTTTGCATAGGAGTGTGTTTGTATAGCATATTAAGAACAACTTGGGCATTAGCATCGCGTTTAATATCTATAACAATACGCATACCTTCCCTGTCTGATTCTTCTTTTATGTCGCTTATTCCTTCAATCTTTTTGTCTTTAACTAAATTTGCAATCTGCTCAATTAGTTTTGATTTATTAACTTGATATGGTAGTTCGGTAACAACAATTTTTTCTCTGCCTGTTTTTTCATTATACTCGATTTCTGTTTTTGCACGGAGTACTATTCCGCCCTTACCAGTACGGTAAGCATTTCTTATTGCTGCTCTACCCATAATAATTCCCTTAGTAGGAAAATCTGGTGCTGGTATAATTTTTATAAGGTCATCAACTTCGATTTCTGGATTATCAATAAGAGCAATTACTCCATCGATTACCTCACCCAAGTTATGAGGTGGTATGTTTGTCGCCATACCAACTGCTATACCATCTGAGCCGTTAACTAATAAGTTTGGAAAACGACTTGGAAGAACCTCTGGTTGTTCAAGAGTACCATCAAAGTTAGGATAAAAATTAACAGTCTCTTTATCAATATCCCTAAGCATTTCTCCAGCAATTTTTGATAATTTTGCCTCAGTATATCTCTGTGCTGCTGGTGGATCTCCATCTATTGAACCAAAGTTGCCTTGTCCTGCAACCAATGGACATCTTATAGAAAAGTCCTGTGCTAATCTTACTAATGCTTCATATACTGCCGAGTCGCCATGTGGGTGATACTTACCAAGAACATCACCGACGATACGAGCACACTTTCTATATGGTTTGTCGTAACTTAAATTTAACTCTCCCATCGAGTATAATATACGTCTGTGTACTGGTTTTAATCCATCTCTAACATCTGGTATTGCACGGCTAACATTTACCGCCATTGCATAGGAGATGAATGACTTTTTCATTTCGTCTTCAACACCGACTTTTATAATCTTACTTTTGTCTTCAATAAAACTTAAATCTTTGTTTTCTTCGTTTTTCATTACCATACCCCTAATTATTTATTATGTTTTGGGTTAAATATCTAGTTCTTCAACAAGGTTAGCATTTTCTTCAATAAATTTCTTTCTAAGGTCTGGGTCTTCACCCATTAACATAGAAAATACACTATCGGCTTCGATTGCATCTTCAAGTTTAACTTGTAATAATGTACGATTGTCCGGATTCATTGTTGTTTGCCATAGTTGTTCGTTACTCATCTCTCCTAAACCTTTGTATCTTTGTATATCAACGCCTTTTCTACCAATTTCTTCAAGTTTGGCATTAAGTTCATCATCACTATAAAAATAATATTCGTCCTTGCCTTTTGTAACTTTATACAAAGGTGGTTGAGCAATATAAACATGTCCATTTTCTATAAGTGGTCGCATGAATCTAAAGAAGAATGTTAACATTAATATTCTTATATGGCTTCCGTCAACGTCGGCATCTGTCATACATATAATCTTGTTATAACGCAACTTGTCTTCATTATATTCATTGTGTATTCCGCAACCAAAAGCTGTTATCATTGCCTTTATTTCAGCATTTTCAAGTACTCTGTTAAGACGTGCTTTTTCAACGTTTAATATTTTACCTCTTAATGGTAATATTGCTTGGAATCGTCTGTCTCTGCCTTGTTTTGCAGTGCCTCCTGCACTATCGCCTTCGACTAAGAATATTTCGCATTTGCTAGCATCTTTTTCGGTACAATCCGCAAGTTTGCCAGGTAATGTTGTATTTTCTAATACACTTTTTCGTCTAGTTAACTCTCTTGCATTTCTTGCCGCATCTCTCGCTCTTTGTGCAGTAATACTTTTTAAAACTAATTCTTTTGCATAGTTTGGATTTTCTTCCAAAAACTCACCAAATTTTTCTACTATAACTTTTTCGACAAGCGGTCTCATTTCGCTATTGCCGAGTTTTGTTTTTGTTTGTCCTTCAAATTGTGGGTTTTGCAATTTAACACTTATAACAGCACAAATTCCTTCACGACAATCATCGCCGGACAATTTTTCGCTATCCTTAATAATTTTTGATG
>CALVZT010000072.1 GCA_944372595.1 uncultured Clostridia bacterium | reverse complement strand
CCGATCAATCACAAAAAAATCTCGCAATGGACAATACGTTAGTAAAAGATTCCCACTTTGATGCAATTAACAATGGCTGGATGGTTGTTAATAATCAAGTAGAGAATGTTGGTTGGTTATGGCAGTTGGATGGGATTGATTCCAATAATTTCTTACAAAACTATTTGTCTAAATATAGTAAATTGCTAGAAATTAATATATACAAAATTTTGTTAATTGGATATGGCGAAGACTATAATGATATGCCAGCTGATTTTAAGACAATGTATGATAATGCAGTCAAATATGCAAAAGGGGACAACACCCAAGCATTAAATTATAATGATTACATAAATTACTGCTTAAAAAAGATTGATCATATAGGATTTACTCCTTATGATTGTGATCAGATTGCTGAATATATACTAAATTATGTTGTTGGAAGTGATGTTGTAAATAATGAGATATTTACCGATAATAATGCTAACGGAACATTTGATGCTAATGAAGAATTTGAAGGAACATCTTTGAATTTAATTACTGGCGATAATAATCCTAATGCGGATTATCGTTTTAACGCAAGAAGTGAAGAATGGAGCAAGTTTGAATATACTGGTAGTGGTACATATACAGGTAATGATATTCGTGGAAACTATTTCAAAAACTATGTTAACACCGTTTACTATTGTGTTTACAATTCGGTAAATGAGGCGATACCTATTGTTACAACTAAATTTGTTGGAAATATTGAAGATTTGTCAGCTTTTTCAGATCTAGAAGATGAAGAAGGCGAAGAAGACATTGAAATAAATGAAGACGTAGATTTGGACGAGCCTGACCCTATCAATATGAATTTTTATGGTGATTTGCAATCGCTTATAATTTTACCTAATTACAAAAAATTTGATGTTAGTAATTTTTTACATTATATAGAGTTATATATCGCTGCTCCTGAACCAGTGCCGAATTTTTCTGAAATGTTAAATATTATGGTGCAATATTGTCATTATAGTAATGGAGCATTGCAAAAAGACAATTATGTTATGTATGATATGGTACAAGAAAACGAGATCATTGTAATAAATTCTATGCTCGAACCATTTAATAATCAACAATTTGCGACTGGCAATAGTGTAACTGATGAAGAAGGTAACAGTTATACCGAATATGCGTTTACTTTTAACGAACAATATATGCCTCAAGTTAAATATATTCAACACGTTTCGGGCATATTTTATGTTTGTACTTACGATAATGGGGCTTATAGCAGTATATCAATGGCTGCTGGAAGTGTAACAGTTGATGGAGTAACTTTTAATTATGATTTAGCAACAAATACATTGGTCGGAAATGGTTATGTTTTATATCCTAATGCTGATGGTTATTTTCCATTTATTAAATCAAGTTATTATGCAGATAATAGATTTGGACCTAACTCAATGGCAATAATGGATACGAGTTATGAATGCTTGCAAATTTTGTTTAATAGTCAACAAGAGGAAATAAATAAACCTCGATTTGCAATTTCTGTTTTGGGAGTATCATAGTAATAAAAATTGCAAAGAAAAATAGAGTTATCCTTAAAAAAATGTAATTTTTTAGAAGAAAACTCTATACAAGAGCAAAAAAACATGTTATAATGAACACAACAAAAAATATGGGTAAAGAGTTGCCTGATATACAAAAAGGAGGTAATAGTGGGGATATCTGTAAGCGCATTCGGTGGTATTATTGATAGATTAAAAGAAATATTGGCGATTATTGGCAATATTCAATATGTGATTGTCAATATTTTTAAAGCATTAGGTAGCTGGATAATGTCAATTGTTTACTACATATTCAGAGGACTTTCTTTTATAACAAGTTTTTGTGAGTTGTTGTTCAATAAAATGGCTGGTATATCTCCTGTATATCAAGGGACTCAACGAGTTGATAATATATTATTGCAATATTTATTTTCGGATGCGGTTCTATCGGTGTTTATTTCGATGATTGTTTTGTCTGTGTTTTTATTAATAGTATTTACTTTTATTGCTGTAATCAAATCAGAATTTACGTTAGATGTAAAAAATTCCGCAAAAGGTCCAATTGTTGGTAGAGCACTTAAAGGGCTTGCTATGTTTTTTGTAACTCCTGTTGTTACAATTTTGGGTATTTACTTAACAACTGCATTAACACAAAGTTTAAGTCAGATGTTTACAGGAAGTGGTGGTGGAATTTCTAACCAAATATTTTATGTTGCTGCTTATGATGCCAATCGTGTTAGAGTGGATCAGAATTTTCAACAATTATTTGCCCAAGGTTGGAATAATGATGGAGGAAATTTTAGAACAGCTGGTGATATAGATAATGCATTTAAAAATACAAAACAGGTTGTAAAAACAACAACTACTAAAGGTGAATTTACTTATCAAATCACACCGCAAAAAAGTGAAAGTTTTAAACCAGAACAAGGAAACTTTTTCCTACATGCTCCAGATACTGCAAGATTATTAGGAGCTGATACTCACACTTTATTATTGCAATATCCTGACAATGGAGCATTCGCAAATTCTTCGGAACTTTATTATTCAATAGATAACGTGATAATGGTCAACTATTATTACGATCTTTATAAGTTTGATTATCTTCTAGGCATTGGTGCAATATTAGTTGTTTCGTGGTGCTTATTAACAACGTGTATTGCATTAGTAAAACGTATTTTTGATATTGTTATATTATGGTTAATTTCTCCAGCAATGATATCTCAATATCCACTTGATAATGGAGATGCTGCAAAGAAATGTAACAAAGAAATGATAAGTCGTGTTATTTCTGTACTGGCGTCGGTGTTTGCTTTTAATATGTTTTTTGTAATTGTACCGGTATTTTCAACGATAACAATTATCCCAGTTGCAGAAGTATATTCGTTTGCAGCAGAACCTGTTGGAAGTGTTGTTTCTAGTATGGGAGCAACTGATTGGTTAACAATAATTTCGCAATCGGGTATTGGAAATGGTCTTATTATTGCAATTAATGGCTTAACACAAATTATAGGTATTTGTGTTGGAGCATCCATAATCAAACAAGCAAGTGCTTTAGTTTCTAAAATGTTAGGAGTTGAAGACTTGATTAAATCTGGTCAAGATTCTGTTAAAAATATAGTTAATACTGCTACAAAAGCAGTACAAACCGGATTTACATTAGCTGCAGGTGCAGCGGCATTCAAAGGAATGTTAGGAAGAGGTAAAGCGGGTGCGGCAATGAGAGAAAAAGCCGCTAGTGATGCCGCTTATGCAAAAGAAAATGCATTAAGACAACATAAGTCTGAAGAGGAAGCTAATGCAATTGCTGATAAAGAATATCAAAATTCATTGGCAAAATCTAAAGAAAACATGAGAAAACAATCCTTTAGTTTTTTTGGTGGAAATCTTGCTAAAAAATATTATGAGGGCAAATCTGCTCTTAAAGATCTTTATAAGCCTGATAAAGAGCAAGAAGAAGCTGTAAAATCAGAAAGACTTAAACGCAAAGCGGCATTTGAGTTGGATCAATCTGAGGAAAAATATGAAAATAAACGCAATGCAATAAAAACTAGACAGTCTCAGTTAGCCCAAGAGGCTGAAGAAAAAGCCGCCCAAGAAAAGGCAGCAAAAGATGCAGCTAAACGTGCAGCTATAATTGCAGGAATAGATTCTGGTGATTTAAAAACTAGCGCATTGAATGAAGTTAAAATAAGAACAGGTGCTAAATATCGTCCAGTATTGCCAACAAAACAAAAAATTGGTAAGGATCTCAAAAAAACAGGTGAAGCTATAGGTAAAGGATTACACAAAGTAGGAGAATCATTTGAACAAATAGGTGAAATTCCAACTATGTATCATACAAGTAGA
>CALVZT010000071.1 GCA_944372595.1 uncultured Clostridia bacterium | reverse complement strand
ACAAGATATCTTAGATAAATGGTATGGGAGTTAATTATGCGAATCAATAAGTTCATTGCTAGTAGTGGACTATGTTCTAGAAGAAAAGCTGATGAATTAATCAAAGAAGGAAAAGTAACAGTTAATGAAAATAAGGTAGTAGACTTAGGTTACGACGTATTGAAAGAAGATAAAATAAAAGTAAATGGAATAGTAATTAAACCTGTTGAGCAAAAAGTATATTACATGATGAATAAGCCCAAAGGCTATGTAACTTCACTAAACGATGAGAAGGGAAGAAAAACAGTTATCGATTTATTAGGAGATATACCATATAGAGTATATCCTGTTGGAAGACTTGATTATGATACAGAAGGACTATTGTTATTTACTAATGACGGAGATTTATCTTATAAATTAACCTCTGCTTCATCTAATATTAACAAAACTTATATTGTAAAAATTGAAGGACAAATAAAGGAAAGTGAACTTGCTGTTGTGCGTTCGGGAGTAGTAGTAGATGGGGTCAAATATGACAAATGTGAACTCGAAGTGATAGAACAAGATGATAAATTCACAAAACTGAAAATGGTTATTCATGAGGGAAAGAACCGTCAAATAAGAAAAACCTTTGAACATATAGGTAAAGTCGTTGTATTCTTAAAACGTGTTGCCATAGGTCAATTACGTTTAGGGGGATTAAGTAGAGGAAAAGTAAAAAAGTTAAACGAAGAGGATTTGTTATATTTATTTAAAAAAGAAAAGTGACAAAAGGGCCCAAGGCCTTTTTGTTGCTTTATAGTGCTTTACAAAGCAATTGATAATATATATAATTATATATGTAATGTAGAGTAATTAAAGGTTATTTTTGAGTATGAATGTTGTTGTTATTGGCGGCGGTCCAGCTGGACTTATGGCATCGATAGTTGCGAGAAAAAACAATTATGATGTTATATTGCTAGAAAAAAATGAAAAATTAGGAAAAAAGTTATATATAACAGGTAAGGGTAGATGTAATATAACTAATCTTGTGCCTTGCGATGAGTTTTTGCAAAATGTTGTAAATAATAATAAGTTTTTATATAGTGCTCTACAAAATTTTTCTTCTTATGATACGGTAAATTTTTTGGAAGAAAATGGACTTAAAACAAAAACAGAAAGGGGAAATAGGGTATTCCCCAATTCTGATAAGGCTAGTGACGTTACCAAAACATTTGAAAAAGTTGCAAAATCATTAGGGGTTAAAATACAATTAAAAACAAATGTAAAAGACATAGAAAAAACAAAGAATGATACTTATATAATATATACCAACAATAGTAAATTTTTAGCAGACAAGGTCATTATCGCTACGGGTGGAATTAGTTATCAATCAACAGGCAGTACAGGAGATGGATACATATTTGCAAAAAAACTAGGACATAGCGTTAATAAACTATATCCAGCATTGGTAGGAATAAAAACTGATATAAAGATATTTGCGGGTATTAGTCTCAAAAATATTAAATTAAAAATTTTTGATGATAAAAACAATTTAGTATGTTCACAATTTGGCGAAATGTTATTTACTCACACTGGCATAAGTGGACCAATTGTTTTGACTATTAGCAGTATGATTAATAAATTTAACTTAAATGGTTGGTATGCTGAACTTGATTACAAACCGGCATTAAGTGAAGAAAAGTTAAATGAAAGATTATTAAGAGACTTTAATACATACAAAAATAAAGATTATATTAATTATCTTCCTAAATTATTACCAAGTGGAATCGTCAATGAATTTGCATTACGAACAAAAATTGATTTGCATAAAAAAATAAACGAGATAACAAAGCAAGATAGAATAAATATAATAAATCAATTAAAGAAATTTAAAATTAAAATTTATGGTTTGGAGGATATTGAGAGCGCAATTGTAACTTGTGGTGGGGTGAATGTTAAAGAGATCAATCCCAAAACAATGGAAAGTAAAATTGCAAAAAATTGCTACTTTGCAGGTGAAGTTATTGATGTTGATGCACTAACAGGTGGATTTAATATTCAAATTGCATTATCAACAGGTGCTCTTGCTGGGGAATTATTATAATTGGAGGAATAACAAATGTTTCAAATAACCGTAGATGGACAAAGAGGTGCTGGTAAAACTACTGTTGCAAGAAATGTTGCTAGAAAATTAGGAATATTATTCTATGATACAGACGTTGTTTGTCTTACAATATCACTTCTATGCTTTCAAAAGGGAGTTAATCCAACTGATAGCGATGAGGTGCAAAATGTACTTAAAGGTGTAGATATTACATTAAAAGACAATGGGGTTAAAACATTTGCATTTATCAATGGTGTTAATGTGACTAATATGTTGTCACACAATATTGTTCAACAAAATCAATTTGTTGTCGGTAATCATAAATGTGTTAAAGATTTTATAATAAATCAAATAAAAAAGTTATCAGAAAATCAATCGATAGTTGTTGACGTAATTGGCGCATCAGAAAAACTTTTTCCTTACGCAAAATATAAATTCTTTTTAAAAGCTGATGTATATAAAAGAGCTCAACGAAGGTATGAGAATGCTTTGCGTGCGGGACTTAATAAATTATTTGATGATGTGTTCAATGAAACAATGGATTTTGACCAACAAATGTTTTCGGGTAGTGCAATTAATTTAAAAATATCTCAGGATCAATATGTGATTGATACAACAAATATTTCCTTAAACGAAGTAACAAATCAAATTTGTGCAATTGTAAGTAAATAATATGGAGTAATATGTATGATGTATTCTTTGTTGTTTGTAATATTTTTTATACCGTTATTGTTTTTGAGACTAAAAAGGTATGGCAAAAAAAATATCACTCATAAAAAGGCAATATATGCGTGCAATCATAGATCCAATATGGATCCTATTGCATTAGCATTTGCTTCTCGAACAAAATTAATTTTTTTAGCGAAAAAAGAATTATTAAAATCAAAATTTTCAAAATTTATTTTACTTAAATGGTTTAAGGTTATACCAGTAGATAGGGGGATTGCGGATATTGGAGCAGTAAAACAATGTTTAAATGTCCTTAAAAATGGTAAATGCCTTGGGGTTTTCCCCGAAGGAACTAGGAGAAATAATGTAAGTGAAGAAGATCATTTAGCTCTTAAAAATGGCACATGTATGTTTGCAATAAAAACTCAAACTCCCATAATTCCTACATACATAGCAAAAGTTCCAAGATTTTTTCGTAAAAATGCAATTGTATTTGGTGCTCCATTTGAATTAAGCGAGTTTTATGGTCAAAGATTAACAAAAGATGTTTTGGATAATGCGGGCAAAATTTTAGCAATGAGAATGGAGGAAGTTAGAACCACTTATTTAACGAATTATTATCAGAAACGATTTAAAAAAGAAGCGAAAGCACTAAAAAAAGGCGATATTTGTTTTTAAAAATTTAATAATTTTGCTATACTATATACATTAAATATGCGGAGAATATGTTATGGATGAAAAATTTAATTTAGATATTATTGATAGTACATTTGTTAGGTTTGCTGTTGGTAGTAAAGTTGTAGGACAAGTTGTTGCCTTAACCCAAGATGGTTATATTGTCAATATCGGTGGTAAAAAAGATGGTATCATCCCTTATAACGATTGTGAAAAATTAAATGAGGGTGATGAAATTGAAGCAGTAATTATGTCAACACATACTGACAATGGTGCTGTTTTGTTATCCAAAAGAAAAGCGGATGAAATAAGAAAAGGCAGCGAATTAGTTGGTAATTTAAAAGTAGGAGATAATACAGAAATTGTTGTTACAAATGCTACTAATAATGGGTTGGTTAGCAAAATTGGTAATGTTTCGGTATTTGTTCCAGCAAGTCAAGTATCT
>CALVZT010000070.1 GCA_944372595.1 uncultured Clostridia bacterium | reverse complement strand
CAGCTGTTATATTAACATCGCCATTAGTAATTTTTACATTATTTAATTTAATATTACCATTATTAGATATTACCGATATTGTATAATCAACAACGCCTATCTCCAAATCGCCATTACCAACAGAAATTTCGTGTGCTAAATTAATATTAGGATCTTTAACATATACTTCATTTACTTTTAAAGATATAGAAAAATCATTCGTATTACTAGATTTTTTCGCAGTAGTTATCTTACCATAAATTTTATTAATATTTGCAGTTAAATAATCTGATTCAAGAACTACGTAATGATTGCTTCCTTCAACTCCTACTTGTTCTATCTCAACTTTGCCTCTTAATCCATTATAATATAAATCACCATTTATAGTCTTTGCAATGATGTATGGCCCCGTAGTAGTTGCATTTGACACAACTTTCAATCCACCGTTTAGTTTGTCAACCAAAGTTAATTTACCCGAATCAGAGGTAAATTTGATTTGTTTCATCTCAATATCGTTGATTGAATCAACACTCACTTCGCCAGAAGTGGTAGTAATATATGAATTAGTAGTTGTAACATTTAATAATTCTATTTTACCTTTTTGAGATTGTGCATATATGGTGTTTATATTAAAACTCTCATCGTTTTTGTCTTGATTATAGTCAAATTTTATATCGCCTTTTTGTGATTTGACTGACACAACACTTAATTTATTATATGGAACAGATACAGTTACTTTACTATCATTTGAAAGTATCCATCCACTAGGTTCGGTGAAAGAAACAACATAAGTTTTGTATATATTTTCGCTTTCGGCAAATTCCTTTGAAGAATCAATCTCGGTGCTGCATTTAAATTCACTTACTTCACTCTTAACAAAACCATACATCGCCTCGGTATAACTAACTTTAATTACATTATCATTTGTTGGGATAACAACAACATCCATATCGGATACTTGTATTTCAATAGCACTTACTGAACTTGCTGAAATGTCATCTGGCGCCTTTACCGACTTGTAACTAACATACTTATAACCAAATATCTCGGCCTTGAATAATAGCATCGCAACTAAACAACATAATACAACTGCAACACATAGACCAAGTAATATTCCAGCATATAGAAGAAAACTTTTAAAAATTTTCATAATTCACCTTTGCCTTTAAATATTTTGTTTATTCTATTATATCTTTTTTAATGTATCAAGTCAATAGTAATAAAAAAACAAAAATAAAAAAATAGCAATGATATTGCTACTTTAATATTGCTTTTATACGTCTTACTCCGCTAGATGAAGCTTCTTCTTTTGTTATTTTAAATTTGCCTAGTTCTCCCGTTCTGTTGACATGAGGTCCAGAACAAATCTCTTTTGATACTCCACCAATAGTAAATACCGATACAACGTCTGGATATCTTTCAATAAATTGATGCTCTGCACCAATATCAACCGCTCGTTGTTTTGGCATAATTTCTTTGGTAACTTCTATATCTTGATCAATCCATTTATTAACCAAACCTTCAACTCTATTAATTTCATCTTCGCTCATTTTATGGTCACATGCAAAGTCAAATCTCAACCTTTCGCTATTAATATTAGAACCCATTTGATGAGAAGATGGGCCAATAACTTGCTTTAATGCAGCATTCAATAAGTGCGTTGCCGTGTGATATTTTGTCTCCATTTCTCCTTCGCTAGCAAGACCGCTTTTTGCAATTGCACTTGCGTTTCTTGCCAATTCTTGATGGTGCATAAATGCTTCTTTATATCCATCTTCGTCAACATCATAACCAATTTCTTGTGCCATTTCGATTGTCATCTCAATTGGAAATCCATAGGTGTCATATAGCCTAAATGCTGACTTACCGCTAATTGTTTTATCTTCTTTGGTCGATACATAATTAGGATTGGATTTTTGCATAAATTCAACTTTTCTTTTAAGTCCTGAGATGACCTTATCAAATTCTTTAAGCCCTGTTTCGATAGTTTTATTAAATTTTTCTATCTCAATTTTAATATTATTTAACACATAATCTTTTTTCTCAACAAGTAGTGGATATGAATCATTATAAACTTTGTCAATATAAATTTCTGCAACATTAACAAGATTGATGCTTTCAATACCGATTTTTCTTGCATGTCTTATTGCTCTTCTTAGCAACCTTCTAAGGATATAACCTGCCCCAACATTGCTTGGTAATACTCCTTTAACATCACCTATAAGCATTGTGGATGTACGCATATGGTCAGCTATAATTCGCATAGATTTTCTATGTTCGGCATCTTTATCATAACTATAACCACTTATCTTTTCGAGATATTCAATTATTGGCAAAAACACATCTATTTTGTAGCCGTCTGTTAGTCCATTTATGTACATAAGTAGTCTTTCAAATCCAAAACCAGTATCAACATTTTTATTTTTTAATTCTTCATACTTGTCATTGCCTATTTTTTTGTATTGCATATATACGTCATTTCCAATCTCGACGTATCTACCACAATTGCAATTAATATCGCAATTTTTACCACAACTTTTGTCATGTAATGGATAAAACCACTCATTATCAGGCCCACAAGGAGTACCAATAGACCCCTCACCCTCTAACTCCCACCAATTATCTTTCTTGGGAAGGTAATAAATATTTTCTTTTTTTATTCCAACTTGTTGCAATAATTGTGCTGTTTCATCATCCTTGGGAGCGTTTTTGTCTCCTTCAAAAACCGATGCGCACAATTTATCCTTATCTAGCCCTAACTTTTTTGTCAAAAAATCAAATGACCATTGAGTTTTTTCTTTTTTGAAGTAATCGCCCAAACTCCAATTGCCCATCATTTCAAAAAAGGTAAAGTGCGATTCGTCGCCAACCGAATCAATATCAATAGTTCTTATACAACCTTGAACATTACAAAGTCTTTTGCCAAGAGGATGTTTTTTGCCAAGGAGATATGGCATAAGGGGTTGCATTCCGGCAACATTAAACATAACACCAGTTTGGCCATCTCCTATTAATGACACGGCACCAATATCTACGTGTCCTCTTTCTTTATAAAAGTCCAGCCATAATCTTCTTAATTCTTTACTAGTTATGTGCATAACTCCTCCGACTAAAATATATCATCAACATCATCAGTATTAATTTCGCTAATTTTTATATCATTATCACTTGGTGGTGGAGGTGGTGGTGGAGGCGCCGTTTCTTCCAAACTCGCCTTGTCCATATTAATACCATAGTCTTTAAATGTGGTAGTTTCTCCAATCCATCTAAGTTTAACTGTGCCTAGTTGTCCATTGCGGTGTTTTGCTACTATTAATTCGCATACTCCTGGCGGATCTTCGCTAACAACATCGTTGTATTGATCTGGATTATATATAAACAATACAATATCAGCATCTTGCTCAATAGCACCCGATTCTCTTAAATCTGATAACATAGGCCTGTGGTCTTTTCTTGACTCCACTGCACGAGATAATTGAGATAACAAAATTATTGGAATATTAAGTTCTTTTGCCGCAATTTTAAGATAACGAGTAATCTCACTTATCTCTTGTTGACGGTTAGCATCTTTTGACTTACCAATACCGTTCATTAATTGTAAATAGTCAATCATTACAAGGTCAAGCCCGTGTTCCCTTTTTAATCTGCGACATTTACTCAAAACTTCAATAGGATTTGTTAATGAACTATCATCTATATATATATTTGCCTGAGATAATTTTTTATTTGCAGTAAGAATTGCCTTCCAATCATTTGGATTAAGTTCGCCTTTTAATGCACTTGACATACTAACCCCAGCAATGCTACACAAAGACCTTTGACTTAGTTGTTCTTTTGGCATTTCTAGACTAAAAATTGCAACATTTTTTTTGCCATTGATGGCAGCATAATTAACAACATTCATCGCAAAACTTGTTTTACCAACACCTGGTCTTGCAGCAAGCAAAATCAAATC
>CALVZT010000069.1 GCA_944372595.1 uncultured Clostridia bacterium | reverse complement strand
TTCTTATACATAGAGTAAAAACCGTTCTTAATACTTGTTCTAATAACAGAAAAAGTATAGCAAAAGTAATACTTTGCGTATTTTGGTATATCAGAACAGGCACAAATAATTTAAATAATTTTTGAGTAACACTGAAAAATAATTTGTGTATGTTTATAGATGCTGACAAACTCAATTTCATATTTATATAATATCAAAAATTTTATTATATTCAAATAAAAAACAAAAAAAATCTTCATTAGTTGAAGATTTTGGTGATCTCGGCGGGAATCGAACCCGCAACTCCGCCGTGAAAGGGCGATGTATTAACCTTTTTACCACGAGACCTTACGTGGTAGCGGCGGTGGGATTCGAACCTACGACCTTCTGGGTATGAACCAGACGCTATAACCAACTAAGCTACGCCGCCATATTAATCTTTGGTTGTCTTATATAAAATGTAATATTTGTACGAATTTATAGTTTGATGTCCACTATCCTCACCAAATGGTTGGTTGCGGGAGTGGGACTCGAACGCTTTCTTTGACCACTTCGTCCCTGGTCGTTCGATTCGTCCACTGTCCTCACCAAATTGATTGATTGGGGGAGGGGGATTGGAACGATTTTTTTGACGACTCCGTCCCTGGTCGTTCGATTCGCCCGCTGTCCTCACCAAATGGTTGGTTGCGGGAGTGGGACTCGAACCTCACGACCTTCGGGTTATGAGCCCGACGAGCTGCCAACTGCTCCATCCCGCGATGTAGCACCTTTCGGTTAAGACTTCTTTATTTTATAGAAATATTATGCGTTTGTCAATAGTTTTTTAACTATTATTTTATTAATTTATTTTTTATTTTTGTCAAATTATGTTTTTTTAAAAAAGTAGGTATTGACACCTTTATAACTACTTTGTTATAATCTTTGTTGGGAGATAACTCATGCATTATGGTGAACCAGGAATCAATGGAATAGAAAGAAAATATTTAGCAACCATATATGGTGATTTTCCATATTATGATTTGTCAAAAAAATTAGATCCTCAAACCTTGCGAGATGCTAAACTATGGCAAATTTACTCTATTGTCGATCAATATGGGAGACTTTTTAATTTACGCGAATACTATATGTGCTATCATAACGAAGCAATCTCCACATTCAAATTTTTATTTGGCCCTGCGCCTGGTCCTATAATAACTATTCAACCAGCTGACCAAGAACAATATACCAATAGACTATATGACCTTTTTGAAGACGAAGTAAAAAATATGAACCCCAGGCGCGTAAAATCTTTTTCGCCTGCCCCATATGTGATTTTTGAGAATATTTTGTCCAATGAACCTGTTATATTAAACGAAGCTATGGCAAATGCATTTTATAATATTGTCTCGCAAACTCCAATATTTGGCGTTCCTTCCCCATTTGCAGATGCTTTATATCATGTTTATGGATTGGGGTTCCAAGATTTTGAATTAAAAAATACTTGTTGCAATGGTCAATTTTTACAATACAGACTTAATTTGCACAATTTAAATAATTATCTTAATACACAAGACGAAGAAGTTTTTCCATATCGCCCCTTCCTTGAAGATTTAAATTATCAAAGGGCAACTTATACTCAACCATTACAACAAGAAGAACAAAATTAAAAATATTTAATGTGAAAGGAAATAAAAATGAATAATCAAGCCATATCCGGATTAGAAAAAAAATATTTGGACAATGGAACAACTCCAATACCCTATTATGATTTTTCTGAAATGTTTGATGCTGACACTATCGAAAAAAATAAACTTTGGGAAGCATGGGGCATAGTTGACAGTAAAGGCAGATATTACGATTTAAGGGATTTGAAATTAGATTGTCATGAAAAAGCCATCGAACTTTTATCAACAAACCCTGATATCTCTTTGCAACCTCATATGCGCATTAATGTTGGTAAAAAATTTTTAGACTACAACAAAAACAACCCTAAATTAGGCATAAAAGGAAGACCTATGGGCGAATATAGCCTGTATGTGTATTTTTTTAATCATAAAGATAAAGAGCCTGTATTATTAAATCAGGAACTTTGTTGCGCTTTATACAACATTATTTCAAAAACACCAAGGATTGGGGATCCATTCATGAGCACGTTATTGAACAATGTGTTTGGATTAGGACTTAATGGCAGTGAAACATTATTGAAATGTAATAACGAACAATTTTATCAAGGCGGTATAAATGCGTCTTTGCTTGATAGATACTTGAATCAAACCCACAATCAAGTATTTAATTATACAGAATTGGCTCAAAAAATAAAGTCAGTTAGAACTTTTTTTTTTTTTTTTTTTTCTAACACAACAAGCACTAGCCCAGTCGACACTGACAATCCAACAGCATAGAAATAATTTTATTAATCCATAAATTAAAAAGCAAAAGATTAACTTTTGCTTTTTTTATAAACAACACAACAATAATATAATTGGTTTAATATAATTTCTTCGTTTACAACAAAAATTTGTTTGTCTAAAACAACAGCATCTATTACAACAACAATTACATTTTTGATAACAATTATAATACTTTATTTCCCTACTTGGCTCGTTTATAGTAGTTACTGTTGTATTGCTGTCAAAGGTTAATCTTTCATTGAAAATTGTTGCTGTAACATTAGAGGTGAAAAAACGTTATACATTACTCTACTATTACCTTAAAAATTACGGTATGACTCTCGCCAGCATTCAAATCACTTAATGCAAACGAATCGATTGAATTTAAGCCTGGATAATTAACACCATCTATACTTACCGAATTATCAATAAAAGACAAACCACTCTGTAACACATCTTTGAAGATAATATTAGTTACTTTTTGAGAGCCGGTATTAGTAACAATAGAAGTATAAGTTAGTTCTTCTCCTTTGATGGCATAACCCTTATCTACCGTTTTGATTACATTAACGGCTTCTTGTAGTATAACTACATCGACAGCATTACTCTGTTGAGATACGGAAACCGTAAGACCAGTAATATGTCTTTTAGTGTTACAAAATAATTGACTTTTTGTATTATAATAACTACAATATTGGTATATTCAAAGGAGTTAATTATGCCTGAATTTACTAGACCAAGACCAACATTTCCAAAACGCGCGGTTGTAACAAGTGGTATGCCTTATGGTAACAAAGAGATGCATTTTGGACATATTGCAATGACATTGCGTGCTGATACATTAGCTCGTTTTTTAAGAGATAGAATTGGCAAAGACAATGTTATATTTGTATCAGGAACCGATTGTTATGGCTCCACTGCAACGGAGTCTTTTAGAAAATTAAAAGAAAGTGATGCGAATAAATTTGCAAATGTTGAAGAATTTGTAAAACATAATCATGAGTTACAAAAACAAACAATGAAAGATTATGAAGTATCGCATAATTTATTTGGAGCATCTGCCCTTGAACCAATGAAAAGTTATCATCAAAAAATGAGTGAGTATTTTATTACTACCCTACTCAAAGCAGGTATGATATCTAAGCATAAATCATTACAATTTTACGATAAAAAATTCAAAACTTTACTTAACGGCAGACAAGTAATTGGTAAATGTCCAATTGAAGGTTGTCAAAGTGAAAAGGGCTATGCCGACGAATGTGACCTTGGACATCAATATTTACCAATGGATTTATTAAATCCTATCAGTGCATTAAGTGGCGAAAAACCTGAACTTGTTGAAGTAGAAAACTGGTATTTTGACCTTGATAAATGCACCGAAGAAATGCAAGACTGGTTAAAAAGTATAGAAAACAAACCAGAAACTCCTAGCTTTATGGTCAAAGAACTCAAAGAATTTTTAAAAAAACCAGAAATTTATGTTAAAAGAGAATACATTGAACAGTTAAACTCTCTGCAACTTCCAAAATATGAATTAATTGACAAAAACGCACCTAGTGTAACATTAGTGTTTGATACTTTAAGTGATAGAGAAACTGCATG
>CALVZT010000068.1 GCA_944372595.1 uncultured Clostridia bacterium | reverse complement strand
TATACTCCTGAACAATTGCGTATGCACTTTATGGGTATGAATCTAACCAATAATAATGTTAACTTTATGCCTAAGCCATTCAATCCAAATGCCAAAGAAGACGAAGCCGACCCTGTACTTAAAGAAGGCAATCTACTAACTAATGTATATAACCGAATTTTAAGAACACTTTTTTATAGTGTACAAAAATATTTTGATGGCAAACTACCAGATAATCAGATATCGCAAGAAACAAAAGAAATATGCAAAAAAGCAATACTTGACTATGAAAGATTTATGTATGACAAAAAATTTCATCAAACTATTAATGTTGTTGATGTGTTTGTCAGAAACATAAACAAAAATTGGGTCAAAGAAATTGCAAATGCAGATGAAGACAAAATTAAACAATTAACAGTTGACACTGTTGAATATATAAAAGTTGCTAATATTCTTCTCCACCCTCTTGCACCCACCGGCACAGAAAAAGTTGCAACATATCTTGGCTTTGATAATAGATGCTTTGATTGGAACTATATATTTGAAGATTACAAAGTTTTTAAAACCGATAATAAAATTAAATTCTTAGAAGAAAAAGGAGATTTCTTTAAAAAACATCCTTCTCAATTAATATAAAAAAGACCATATGGTCTTTTTTGGTTTTTTTATTATTAATTTATATTTTTTTGTTAATATTTATAATGTTTTTTAAACAATTTCAATAAAAATTAAAAAAATGTAAAAAATTTATATATTAATAAAATATTGCACAAGTTCGCTTAACAAAAAAAATATTTGATTTTTTTTAAATAGTGTTGTATTATTTAAGTGGGAGTTATAATGAAAACTGAATTAATCTATAATGAAGTTATATCGATGTTAAACAGCGGTGCCGATTATCAATCTATTACCCTTTCTGAAATTGCCAAGCGTTGTAATATGGGCAAAAGTACCATATACGAATATTTTTCAAGCAAAGATGAAATGGTTTTCAACAGCCTTATTTATTACCTTGACACTGTTATAAAATATTTTGACAACGATTGGGAAGGCAACTTTGACGAAAAAATGCCATTATTTATTAAAATTATAATAGTTACTATGAAAGCAAATAAATGGCTTGTTTTACCATGGACATTTGATACTTATAAAAATTATTTTACACAAGAAAATCAAGAAGCGGTTACGAAATTGCTTTCTTCTGCACAAAATCTTATTATGTCAACTTTTGAGTTAATAGTTAATAATAATTTTGATAATATCAAAGAAGACAATATTAAATTTGCATTTTTTGGACTTGTTGCATTTTTATCAGATTGTATTGATGAAAATATAGATATAACGGGACAAGAATGTAATAATATTGTCGATAAATGTGTTTTATTATTAAAAGAACAATTGCAATAATATCAAAAAATAATAAAAACCGAATGCAAATTCGGTTTTTTATTGTTGTTCTGGTTGTTGGGTTGAACGTTTTTTATTATCAGTATCTAGAACTCTAACTTTTGATACATATAGTTGCCATTGATTTTTTTCATCTAATGCCTCTTCTATTTTATAAGCAAAATTTCTAGTCGTGTTGTGTGTTGAAATATATGCTTTGCCTTGAAGTGTTTTTAAATCAAAAATAATATAATCATTTGGATAACCAACACGAACACATTGACTACATACTGCGGGTATATGGGCGGATTTGCAGTTTAGTAATGCGTCTGCGTTTTCTTGCGCGGTGCAACAAATAGATTGTTGGCATTTTTCTGAACATATAACAGCCGTCTCCCCTTCATTTACATTTATAACTATATTACTATTAACAATATTGTTATTATATTTTTCCATTTTTTCTCCTTCAAAAAATATTACTATATTTACATTATTTGTTTACATTAATATATTACATTAATTTTTGTAATTATCTATTTTGCCTTATATTAAATATTGTGTAATGTATGCATATATAATTTTGCAATATTTTATTTTCTATAATCCTTTTAATGATTTTTTATCGCGAGAAGCAAATAATATTGTAAATTAATATGTAAAGATAAAATATTAAAAGGTGTACCATAATGTTTGCAATTTCAATTAATTACGCTTTTGGTATTTTTCTCACGCGCTCAACTAATTTATTTTTTAATTTCTCTAAATATAAAACGCGTAAAACACATTTGCAAATGCCTAAATGTTTTTCTGTGTTGTCAATCAATACAAATTATATTTATTAACATTTGCTAATATTGAGGCAACAATAAGAATAATTTCTTCTTTATTTTTCTTTGTTTTGGATAACAAAATAAATTCCCCTCAACAAATATTATATTTATAAATTAGCACTATAATCGTCGCTTGGCGCTTTATTGTTAACCTGTTGCTCAATAGAAACTGGACTTAGCACTATCTCATATTGACCTTTTTGTATCTTGGATTCTTCAACTTTAAGTCCAATATCTTTTTCATCGGTTGCTTTTGCAAGATAAACAGCATTATCAATTTTATTAATCCAGCGTGCTTGCAAGTTCTTAGGAAATCTCATCTTGTTGCAAGCTTCTTTGATATTATCAATATTTACTTCATTAAGCACAATATAGCGAGTTTCCCCATCAAGCCCA
The DNA here is from genome assembly GCA_944372595.1 of uncultured Clostridia bacterium. GTDB lineage: Bacteria > Bacillota > Clostridia > Christensenellales > UBA1242 > CALVZT01. The sequence continues at coordinate 1,378 of CALVZT010000068.1, read as the reverse complement.
ATTCCGTAACAAAAACTTTTGCCTGCATCTTCTGAAATTACAATAAATGTTTCTCCCGCATGAATATAGTTAACTTTCATAACGCTTACTATCTCCATTGGTTTATTTTCGTTTTTCATAAAAATCTCCTTTAATAAAATAACATAATTTTTATAACACATATTGTATTTTTTTTCAATATCTAAATTAAATAAAATGTAAATTTTTTGTAAAAAAAATAAGCAAATTGATATTTGCTTATCCATTTTGTTTAGATATTATTATTCGGTATAGTTTAATGTTATTTTAACTAAGAAGGATTTACTTGCCAAATTCATTATTCCATTCATGCCATTACCTCTTCTTGTGTATCTAAACACACAATTTATCGTTCCAATGCCATCATAATCTGCATTTTCATAAGTAAAATAGTGCTGTCCACTTCTCCATTTTGGAGAGCCATTTCCTTTGATACTTTCAAAATCAATCTTGGATAAATCAGCACCATTATTAGTTAGTTTATTTTCTTCTGCTGTTAATACTCTGTTTTGAAGGTTATACTCTGGATAATTCCAACCATATTCGCCATATACTCTAAATGATATTGATACCTCACCCTCTCTATCATAATCTAGTATATAAGCAAGTGTACCATCTGGAATTACACTGTCTGCATATTTTTCTTCGGTTTCCCTCATAGATAACACTTCATCTTGATTTAACCAATTGCTAGGTTGACCAACATTTTCAAACACATAACTAATATAAGGAGATGCTTTGTATTGTTTTGTTTCTGCCAATCTTAAACAAAATTTAACATTTTGGTTAACATAGTTTGACAAATTGCCTGGACGCCCATTTTTACCTTGTCCATAACACCACAAATAACCATCTTTGTTATCACAAGCCCAATTATCGCCAATTTTGTACCAAGTACTTGGTTCTTCATTTTCACCAACTACTGCATACTCTAATTCATTAAAACTAGTGTAAGTAAAACCTTCTTCTGCAAACTCAACACGCATATCTCCGTTATAATCTTGATAAACATTTTCTATGCACCCATCAAGTGCAACATCAGTTCGCTCTTCTTTGCCACAAGCACTCAAAAGTAAAACACCTGAAACAAACATACATAGACACAAACTAAAAATTAATAATTTTGATTTCATTAAAAATCCCCCTTTACAATTACATATTATCACAAAACATAAAAAAATAAAAATAAAAAAAACAAATAATTTTGCATTATTTGTTTTTTGGTGCGGACGGAGGGACTTGAACCCTCACGATGTTACTCACAAGATCCTTAGTCTTGCGCGTCTGCCAATTCCGCCACGACCGCATTTTTAGAACGTTGTTATTATAACAAATAATATTGGTTTGTACAACTGTTTTT
>CALVZT010000067.1 GCA_944372595.1 uncultured Clostridia bacterium | reverse complement strand
TTTTCATCTTTATCATAAAAAACTACAAATTGTCCTTCTGTCACTGCCCTTTGTTTTTCTTTAAAATGCACTAATACTTTATCTTTAAGTATTTCGACACTGACCGCTTGGTCGGGCTGACGATATCTAAATTTAGCAAAGCAATCAAATTTTTTATTATCTGGTTCTTTTGGTATCCAATTAACTTTATAAGTTACAAGACCTTTTGAATATAATTCTTCTCCTTCACCTTGACTTACATACAATATGTTTTTTTCAACATCTTTACCAATTACATACCAACGCTTTCCATTGCCAGTTGACATACCACCAATATTTAATCCGCGTCGTTGTCCAATTGTGTAATAATACACTCCATCGTGCTTACCAACAACTTTATTATTGGTATCGATTATATCACCTTTTTGCATAGGAATATATTGTTTTAAAAATTGTCTAAAATGCCTTTCTCCAATAAAGCATACACCTGTTGAATCTTTTTTACCAGCATTAACAAAATTATGCTTTTGAGCAATTTTTCTTAAATCTGGTTTTTCAATATCTGCAAGTGGGAAAAGGGTATTTTTTAATTGTTCTTGACTTAACTGATTCAAAAAATATGTTTGGTCTTTATTTTTATCTTTTGATTTTGCTAAGTAATACAGACCATCTTTTTCATAGACTTTTGCATAATGCCCTGTTGCTATATAATCAGCACCAATTTTTTTTGCTTGTTCCAAAAATGGTCCAAATTTTATTTCTCTATTACACAATACATCCGGATTGGGAGTGCGTCCCTTTTTGTATTCTTGTAAAAAATACTCAAATACTCTATTCCAATATTCTTTTGCATAATTAACGGTAAAGTATGGAATACCAATTGTATTACAAACCCTTTTGACATCTTCATAGTCGTTTACAGAAGTACACACTCCATTATCATCTTCTTCATTCCAATTGACCATAAATAAGCCAATTACTTTATATCCTTGCTCCTTTAATAACAAAGCGGCAACAGAAGAATCAACTCCTCCACTCATTCCAACAACAACAGTCTTATTTTGCATCATCCACCTCTGCAAAAATCTCATCTATAGAGATAGGTACAGGAAATTTATTAAATATAATTCTAAATATATCCCAAACCCACAAGAGAAAAGTAAAAGCAACAGGAAGTATTGCTACCGAAAAAATTGCTTCCCAAACTGGTACTGCCCAATAATGCAAAGGGAATGCCGCAACAATAGCCACAAGTACAAAAGCTCCTAACATTATTAGTCCTCTCCAATTTCTTCCTATATAGAAGTAATGGCCACCAAACAATCCTAAGAATATACACATACAAAGTAATTTCCATTTATTCACGTCTTTTGGCAAAACTTTGTCATAAATAACCTTATCTTTCTCGCGTCTTTTAAAAGCCCTTTTTGCAGCCGCATTAGTTGCTTTGCTAAGACGCGAAAAAATCAATCCACAACGTGGACATTTTGCTTCGATAATCGGCATTTTTTTGTCGCATCTTGGACAACGTTTATGTGTTTTTGAAATATAATCCATACATTAAGTATAATCATAAATATTTTTTAAGTCAATAATATTAATATTTAAATATCTAATAAAAAAGGGATATTATTATCCCTTATGATTTATTTTCTTTTTTTATCTATTGTTGACATATATTTTATTAGATCAACAACCTTGTTTGAATAACCCCATTCATTGTCGTACCAAGCAACCAACTTTACAAATGTATCGTTAAGCATAATTCCAGCATTTGCATCAAATATACAAGTTCTTGAATCGCCAATAAAGTCACTTGATACAACTGGCTCGTCGGTATAACCAAGTATTCCTTCCATGGTTGTTTTTGATTTTTTGATTATCTCTTTTTTAATATCTTCATAAGTTGTTGCTTTTTTAAGTTTGACTGTTAAATCAACAACAGAAACATTAACAGTTGGGACTCTCATACTCATTCCAGTTAACTTGCCTTTAAGTTCGGGAATAACTTCTCCGACAGCTTTTGCTGCACCAGTAGAAGAAGGTATAATGTTAACACCAGCAGCACGTCCTCCCCTCCAATCTTTTTTAGAAGGGCCATCAACTGTGAGTTGTGTTGCAGTTATTGAATGAACAGTTGTCATTAATCCTTCAACAATACCAAACTTATCATTAATAACTTTTGTAAGTGGTGCTAAACAGTTCGTAGTACAACTTGCATTGCTAACAACATCCATATTTTTTTTGTATGTTTTATGGTTAACCCCCATAACAAACATTGGGGCACCACCTTTTGATGGAGCTGTTATTATTACTTTTTTTGCTCCTGCTTTTAAGTGAAGTTCTGCATCTTCTTTTTTTGTAAACTTTCCAGTTGCTTCGGCAATATATTCGGCCCCAACTTTTCCCCAAGGAATTTTATCTGGCTCTCTTTCAGCAAATACAGTTATCGGCTTACCATTAACTACTAATTTATCACCTTTTATCTCCACACTACCTTCAAATTTGCGATGGACTGTATCATATTCAAATAAATATTTTGCATAGTTTAAATCAATAAATGGGTCATTTATTGCAACTACCTCTACATCATCTCTGTTACTTGCAACACGCAAAATCAATCTGCCTATTCTTCCAAATCCGTTAATACCAATTTTTACTTTATCCATTGTTTTTACCTCTTTTTAAATTTTCAGGATTAAGTCCTTTAAGACTATCAATTACAAACTCACCATTTTTTCTAATAAGTTTTCCATCAAAATATATTTCTCCACCACCATATTGTGGTAATTGAGACAACACCATATCCCAATGTATTGCAGAACGATTAGTGTTGTCAGCATCTTCATAACTCGAACCAGGAGTAAAATGAATCGAACCACACATTTTCTCGTCAAACAATATATCAAGCATTGGAATAGTAATATAAGGATTAATTCCAAATGAGAATTCCCCTATATATCTTGCACCCTCATCAGTATCTAATATTGCATTTAATTTATCTTGATTTTTATCACAAGTGGCTTTAATAATTTTGCCATCTTTGAGAGTTAAAGAAATATTATCAAATCTAATGTTGTTTTCTATAGTTGGGATATTAAAAGTAATTATTCCGTTGACAGAATTTTTAACAGGTGCCGTGTACACTTCTCCGTCTGGAATATTTCTTTCGCCTGAACATTTTACTGCTCCAATTCCTTTAATCGAAAAAGTTATGTCCGTACCCTTGCCCACAATTCTTACTTTATCTGTCTTATTCATCAACTTAACAAGAGCATCCATTTGCTTGCTCATATAAGCATAATCTAGTGTACACACGTTATAAAAATAATTTTCAAATTCCTCAGTTGACATTCCCGCTTGTTGAGCATAACTAGGACTTGGAAAATTTCCTATTACCCACTTCTTTTTTAATCTAACTTTATTAATTGGTTCTCCGTAATTTAATGATTGAGTTTTAACTTTGTCTGTTGGAACATCTACTAGTTCAAATAAATTGTAATTGCCCCTAATTCTAATATAAGCATCAACTTCTTTCATCTTTGGTAGATCCCAAGACAATTTCCTTTTATAATATTCATCCCCCATGGTATTTATTATTTCTTTGTTCGTCCTTGAATCTATATACTCAACATAAGGATACCCACCACGAGCGACAACTTCTTTTACTATTGCAATTCCCAAATTCCTTGGACAGTCTTGCAAACTTATCCAAACATTATCTCCCTTTTGTACATCAACGGAATAATTTACAAGTACTTTTGCATATTTTATAATTCTATCGTCCATTTATTGCTCCTTATTAGTTACCTCAATGTTAATTTTGGAAACAATGGTATAGTTACTTGTTAATAATCGTGCAACCAAAACTGCCCTAGGATAACACATAATTATTAACAAAAAAGATAAAATTAATAACGTACTCATAATAATATTTATACTAATATGCACAGTTGTTAAAGTATTAGTAAGTATAAGTGTTAAAATGCTTGCCACCAAAACTCCTAAAAAAACATAGAGCAATATATAACTAATTCCACTCATGTGTGTTTTAGATGTTTTTTCTTTATAATCAATAGTTTTGTATTCACAC
>CALVZT010000066.1 GCA_944372595.1 uncultured Clostridia bacterium | reverse complement strand
GTTGTATTTTCAATGGTCCAGTCACGTGGTAGGGCAGGGCTAACTACTTCTATATCGCTTGCTGTTAGATTAAAAGCACCATTTGTTATGTTAGAAGTATCAGTTCCGTTATTTAATATAAATTCAGTTGCATTAGTAGCACTTTTGTATTCATTATATGTTGCATAATTGATTTTTTCTAAACTTATATTATCAAATGCAATTATGCCGGATGCTTTATTGTCTTGTGTTCCTAATGAAAAACTTATTTCAAGTTCAAAATCTTTGTATGGGCTACCTTGAATATAGAAAACATATTCTGTGTATCCATTATATTGTGCCATAGAGGAAGATGATGTTGTTATAGTTTTTGTTGATTCGAGTGGAGCATCGTTGTCGGTAACTTCTGTTAATGCAATAGTTGCACCACTTTCAGAAATATCAAATCCTTTTGCAAATACGCTTAATCTATAAAAAGCATATTGTTCAATTGTTATTGTCGAGGTCGATTTAACCGTAATATAACTCGCGACCTTATTATTAAAGAATAAAGATTTATTACTACCATAAATTAAGCCAGGAATTTTGTCGTTGCTGTCAACACCTAAAATAACTTTATCAGATGTATCTGCAATACCATATATTTTATCGCCGTCGCTATAAGTAGTGTCAGATGTGATATCGCCGTTACCACCGCCAGTAGTTACTTGCCAACCTTCAAATCCATTTTCAAAATCACCGTTAGTAAAGGTAGGTGCCTGTACTCCTGATAAGTCAATTAATTTATAATTATTTGTGCTTAATTTTGCCATAGTGGAAGCAAATGTTGTTGAGGCAACAGAGTTGATTTTGATATTATCAAAGAACACTTCGCCTAGTGCTAATGTATTATCTCTTGTGCCTAACCAAAGTTCTAAATTAATTGATTGAGATTTATAAGTTGGAGTTTTTATAAAGAAATAGTAAGTATCCCATACTTTGCCGGTGTTGATGTTCTCAATACCATATACTTCATCGAGTCCAGTAACATAGATTGATGCACCATTATTCTCAGTATCAGTAAAAACTAACACCGAGATTATTGTGTAGCTATTAGCAGGTAAAGTAGCAGTACCACTATTTTTATAGCCTGAATGTGTTGCTACTTCCTTTGAGCCAATTAAAAGTATGTTGCTATCACTTGATGCATCTTTAACTCCTGGAATAGTTTTGTATTCAATAAACTTTTCATTATCAAGTGGCAAAACACCCATATTAGCATTAGAATCGGCATTGTCAGCCAAAGACCAACTGGATGGGGAGTATGGCTTACCTGATGTAGTATAACTGCAATTTGTGAAGTTTAAATTGCTTAATCCAGTTATAGAACTTGAATAATCGGCGTATGCGGTGTTTTTAGCAAATCCCAAACAAAGAGCAATTCCTAAAAATATAAAAGCGAAAACAAATATAAATAATTTTTTACATGTGATGGAATTTTTCATTTTTTACCTACTTTTAATGCTTTTTCTTTTCAATATGCGATAATATTAATTTTAACTTTGTTATTATATAACAATTACTCCAATTTTGCAAATAAATTATATTAAATTATAAATAATAATTATATGGACAAAAAAAACAAATTAAAGCAAACGTTAATATTAGTTGTATGTGGAGCAGTTATTGGGATTATTAATGGCTTCTTTGGCGGTGGTGGCGGAATGATATGCGTACCAGTGTTAAAGCACGTACTAAAATTAGAAGAAAAAAAAGCACACGCAACCGCAATATTTATTATGTTACCAATAAGTATAGCCAGTGCAATAATTTATATAACAACAGGTAATTTTATGTTATTTGACACTCTATATACGGCGATAGGCGTTATTGTTGGTGGAATACTGGGAGCTATTGTATTAAAGAAAAGTAATAACAAAACAATTGATATAATTTTTGCGTCAATTATGCTAATTGCTGGCGCTCGACTTATTGTGGGGTAAAATATGGTTTTTTGGTTGATTTTAATTGGAATTTTAGGTGGTTTTTTTGGCGGCATGGGTATGGGTGGAGGAACATTGCTTATACCTATGCTTACAATTTTTTTGGATTTTGCACAAAAAGACGCTCAACTTATTAATTTGATTACTTTTGTAATTATGTCGTCATTTGCTCTTATATTGCATTTTAAAAACAAATTAGTCAAAGTAAAAACGGGATTAATATTAGCATTTGTTGGTATTATATTCTCATTAAGTAGTTCTTTTATCGTGAGTAATATTGATAATCAAATATTAAAATTTTGCTTTGGTTCATTTTTGGTAGTTTTATCCTCAATAGAATTTACTTTGCTAATTTTGAATTGGCATAAAAAATAAGATTTTTAATGCTTGTTTGTTACAATAAATGTTTATTATTTTGTAATATTATGTTTATTATTGTAGAAAATTCAAAAAAAATTAAACTAAAAAATTAGTTATTTTTTGCTAGACTAGTTTTATATCTTGTGTTAAAATAATCTACGTTAGATAAGGGTTATTGTTTATCTAACTTATATGGAGGTAACAAATGGTTAATAAAAGTAAATGCATTGGTTGTGGTGCTTGCGAAAGCGTTTGTCCAGTTGGTGCTATCAAACTAGATGCAAACGGCAAATCAGAAATTGACACTAATGTATGCATTAAATGTGGGGCATGTGAGAACTTGTGCCCAGTTGAAGCCATTAAAATATCTAGATAAAATTGGGGTATGTACAAATTTAATTTTTTGTGTTACAATACAATTGTTAATTGCATTGTAGCAATTATTAAAGGGAGATTACTTTGGAGAAGGTAGCATTAATACAGTTAAATACTAATTTATTGAAACTAAGAATCGTTGACGTGTTGCCATCAGGCCACAATATTATAAGTGATGAATTGTCGGAGAACATTAACTTCTATGAAGATGCGAAAGATAATTTTTTGAAACCTATTCGTATCAATGAAGCACTTGCTGTATTGAAAATGTTTAAAAGTTTATGCGACGTTAACTCGGTTAATAAAGTTATTGCTGTTGCAAGTCATAATTTTAAAAGTTTTAAGAATCATCGCAGTTTTTTGGAAGAAGTTTATAATATAACAAATTTCAAATTTAAGATATTAGGCACCGACGAAGAATTGCAATCATTGTATATTGGAGTTGTTAATTCAGTTGATGTCCCTAAAGCACTTATAATAGATATTGAAGCAAACAATATTAATTTTGTATATTACAATAGACGTAACGTGCTTAATGCAGATATATTACCAATTGGTACTATTAACATTTGCCAATTGTTTGAAAACGGAAATATTAAACCACAAGACACTGCTAATAATATCGTTAATTATATCAAAAATGAACTTAAAACATTTGATTGGTTAAAAAATATCGACCCAGAATTTAAGTTTGTTGGTACTGGCAGTGCATTTGTGAATATGGCAAAATTAAGTCGTAAATTAAAAAAATATCCACTAGATATAGACCATAACTATGTAATAGACAGTCAAGGTATTGAAGCAGTATACGATTTGGTAAAACCATTAGAACTTGACAAGAATAAAAAAATAAAAGGTATTGCTAATGAATCAGCTAATTTAGTAGTAAGTGGTATTTGTATTGCAAAAGCAATTACCGATTATTTAAATGTGCAAGAACTTACCATTTCGGCAAAGAGTATTTTGGAAGGACTATTGCTAGGCTACGCAATGCCAATTACAAATGAAAAGCCAATTTCGGACTTGTTGGGTAATAGTTTGGATCAAATTGTTGAATTTTATGATAAACCAGAAGCAAATGCAAAGCAAGTTGGAGAATTAGCATTAATCTTATTTAGACAACTAAAAGTTTTACATAAGTTATCAAGGGGATATTTAAAGGTATTAAGGATTGCCTCAATAATGCATGATTGTGGTAAGAGAATACAATACTTCAACAATACAAAAAATGGATTTAATATAATACTTAATTCCGATATAGATGGGGTATCTCATAGAGAATTAATACTTGCTAGTTTTGTGTGTGCAAGTCAAGAAAGCAATGATTTTAGTTTGAGTGATTGGGTCAAATATAAAGATTTACTTGAAGAAGAAGATTTGATTGCTGTTAA